>NZ_JBHXSO010000005.1:126987-191509 GCF_042714775.1 Streptomyces sp. NPDC058691
CGAGTTTTGCGCCTGGGTGGTGGTTTGGGTCTGCCGGTGGGCCGCCCCGCGGGGGGGGGGGGGGCGGCGCCCCGGCCCGCCCCCGCCCCCCCCCGCCCCCCGCGGGGGCGCCGGGGGGGGGCGGCCGGCTAGTCCTTCCGGTCCTTACGGTCCTTGTGCTTGCCGCGCAGGACGACGCCGATGTGGGCGGCGGCCGTGGACAGGTGGCGGCGGACCTCGCGGAGCTGCTCGGCGTCGACGCCGTTGTCCCGGGCGGCGTCGCGGACGTCGTCGCGGAAGCGGTCGAGGAGGCGTTCCAGGTCGCGTGCGGGGTCGTCGGTGACGGCGGCGTCGTCCGCCCCCCACTCGGGGGTCTCGGCGGGCTCGGGCCTGCCGTTCGCGGACGAGTCGGAGGTACGGCCGAACGCGCCGAGCTCACGGGTGAGTTCGGCGAGGCCCTCACGGACGCCCGCCTGCCAGTCGCCGCGCCGGACGTGGTCCTGGACCTCCTCCTGCACGCGGCGCGCGATGCGCTGCACCTCGTCCCGGGCGGCGTCCTGGGCCTCCCTGGCGGCACGGCGCGCGCTGTGGGCCTCCTCGCGGGCCTGCCGGATCTCCTCCTTCGACCGGCGCATCTGCTCCTTCCAGTCGGACTGGGGGTTCTTCGGCTGCGTGCGCGTCGCCTGCTGGGTGGCGGCCCGGATCTCGCGGCGCAGGTCGCCGGCGGCGCCGCGGACGTCCTCGCGGATCTCCGCGGCCAGGGAGGAGACCGAATCGCGGATCTCGTTCTCCAGGTCGGCCAGTTCGTCGTCGCGGGAGGCGAGTTCGGCGCGCCCGGCGTCGGTGATGGAGTACACCTTGCGGCCGCCCTCGGTGGAGTGGGTGACCAGGCCCTCCTGCTCCAGCTTGGCCAGCCGCGGGTAGACGGTGCCGGCGGAGGGGGCGTACAGGCCCTGGAAGCGCTCCTCCAGGAGGCGGATGACCTCGTAGCCGTGGCGGGGCGCCTCGTCCAGCAGCTTCAGCAGGTAGAGGCGGAGCCGGCCGTGGGCGAAGACGGGGGCCATGTCAGACGCCCTTCCGGAACGGATCCGCCGCGTCCGTCCCGTACGCGCCGTCCGGGGAGGGCGGCCGGCGCAGCAGGGCGATCGCGCCGGAGACGGTGGTCGCCTTCAGCCGCGTGCCCCCCGTTCCCAGCCGGCCGGAGATCCGCTTGGCGCCCCACTGTCCGCTCACCCGCAGCTCGTCGAAGGCGCAGGAGACATCGCCGCTGGTGGTGTTGGCGTCCACCTCGGCGTCGCCCGGGTCGGGGATGCGGATGGCGATCTCGCCGGAGACCGAGGTGAGGCGGACCTCGGAGCCGCTGCGCGGGTCCAGGTCGAGCACCATGTTGCCGCTCACCGAGTCGGCCTTGACGTGGCTGGCGCTGCCCTCGACCACGGTGAGGTCCCCGGAGACGGTGTTCACCCGCAGGTCACCGGAGACCGCCTGGGCCTCCACGTTCCCGGCGACCGTCTCGGCGGTCACGGGCCCGGCCTGCCCGACGAGCGTGATGTCGCCGTTGACCCCGCGTACCGCCGTGCGGTCGGAGATGCCCGAGACGACCGCGCTGGCCCCGACGACCCCGACCGAGACCTGGGTGCGCTGCGGCACCGCGAGCGAGACCACGGCATGCCGCCGCCAGCCCTTGCGGTCGAGCCACTTGAGCAGGCCCTTCCACGGCAGGTCCTCGTAGGAGACGGTGAGGGTGCCGCCCTCGTGCGTCACGATCAGCGGCGGCCCCTCCAGTTCGCCGACCTCCAGCCGTGCCGGGCCCTCGTCGACGCCGACGACGTTGACGGCGCCGTTGACGATGCGCACATGCAAGGTGTCGACGGTTCCGTCGAAGACCATCTTGTGCGGCTCGGTGATCTTCCACTCCCGTGTGCCGGGTGTTCCGCTCATTCCGCCCCTCCTCGGGGTCGCCGGGCGCGTGGGCCGCGCCGACACCGACAACGCAACATATCGCGTCTCTCGATAGACACGATATATCGCGTAACGGGGAAGTCAAGCGTCCTCGCGCACCGCGCGGCGCGGAGTCCCCGCCGGGCCTGGGTGTTTGGGGACCGGTTGCCCAGGGCTACCGGTCGGTCGGGTCATCGCGGTGGTGGCGCGGTCACTGCGGCGGGTCCGGGCGGACGGGCCGCCGCGGGGTCATTCGTCCTCGTCGTCGTCCAGCCGGGCGAGCCAGGTGGCCAGCCGTTCCACGGGGATCTCGAACTCGGGGCTGAGGTCGACGAACTCGCGCAGCCGCTCGGCGAGCCACGCGAGAGTCACCTCCTCCTCGCCCCGGCGGTTCTCCAGCTCCTCGATGCCGCGGTCGGTGAAGTACAAGGGGTGCTCCGGATAACTCGGTAAAACGCAGACGGACGCAGACTGACGCTGACTGACAGTGACGGACGCTGACCGCCCTGACGGACGTTTCGCCCGGTCAGGATAGGCGGAATCGGGATTCTCCCGTGCAATGGCCCTCACGGCGATAGCCTGATCATTCGTCATCTCGTGGGGCGGAGGGTTCGATGGGGGAGCGAGCGCGGCCGATCCGGCTGCCGGACGGCACACAGATATGGGCCCGGGTGTCGAGACTCGACGTCGAGGCCGACGGCGCGTACGAGGACGAGTGGGAGGACGTCGGCCTCTGGGACACGGTGACCACCAGGGTCGAGGGGCTGCGGGAGATGGTCGGCGGGGTCGCCGCGTCCGTACGGGAGGCCGCCGCCGCCGCGAAGCCGCAGGAGTGGAGCGTCACCTTCGGTGTGGAGGTGGCCGCCAAGCCGGGCAAGGCCATCGCGCTCCTCGCCGACGGCGAGGCCAAGGCGAATCTGTCGATCACGCTCACCTGGCGGGACGCGGGACAGTGACGCGCCCCCAGGGTCTTGGCGACCGTTCCGGCCAGGACCACCTCGGCGAACTGCTGCGCCTGGTCGGGGAGGCCACCGTCGGCATCCGGGCCCTGCCGGGCCCGCGGGGTGCCGGGCGGGCCAAGGGGTGGGGGAGCGGCTTCCTGGTCGCGCCCGGCTGGGTGCTCACCTGCGCGCACGTCCTGGTGCACTCCGACGGCAGGCGCCGCGGCACCGGCCGCGACGAGGACATCGGCATCGTGGTCGGCGGGCGGGTCGTCCGCGGCCGGCTCGCCTACCACCTGGCCGGGGATTCGGCGGCCGTGGCGGCCCGCTGGGACGGCGGCACGGACTCCGAGCCGTACACGCCCTCGGCGATGGGCATCCACCCCGACCTCGCCCTGATCCGCCTGCTGGAGGACGTGGCGGACCAGTCGTGCGTCTGGCTCACCGACCGCACCTGGGTACCGGTCGGCGACGCCCACATCTTCGGGCGCCAGGACGACGGCGACGACGACCCCGCCGCCGGACCCTGGGAGATCGACTGCCGCCTCGCCGGGCAGGACCGCGGGCAGATCCTGCTCGACGCGGCCGCCCGGCCGCGCCCCGGTGTCTCCGGGGGCCCGCTGGTCGACATGGAACGCGGCGAGGTGGCCGGGGTGGTGAAGGCCCGGGGCCGCGAGGGCACGACCACCGTGCTGGCCGTCCCCCTGTCCGCGCTGCGCGCGCTCACGGCCGACCACCACGTGCCGGGCGCCCCCGACCTCGGACCGCTGCCGTACGACGCCCTCATGCGCCTGCACGACCGGTGGCACGCCGACCGGCAGCGGCCCGGCGGCGGCACGGTCCGCACCTGGGCGGACGTCCAGAAGCACCTCCCGGCCGTCGCGCCCGGCCGGCGCGCACTCGACCGGCTGCGCGCGCTGGAACTCCTTGCGAGCCTGCCCGCCCCGCGCCATGCCGGCCAGGTGGAACGGATCGCCGCGGAGGCGATGCGCGCGCCCGGCCGCACCTGGCCCCAGCCGCTGCCCACGTGGCGCGACGGTCACGGGGTGCTCTACGACCCCGATCCCGGCCGCGAGTCGCGGATGGTCCTGCGGTACCTGCTGTTCGCCGCGGCCGAGGCGGAGCGCGCCGCCCGGGACGGCGAGGACAAGACGTCCCTGGGCCATGCCGAACGGCTGCGGGAGTGGGCGGAGGAGCGCGCCCGTTACCTGGACGTGGACGAGCGCGACGAACTGGGGCGGGTCGGGCGCCGGCTGCCGTCCTCGGTGCTGGTGGAGTTCGAGCCCCGTGCGTACGACGAGGGGACCCCGGTCTTCGACTGGACGATCCGCCTCGGGTACGGCGCCGGCGAGTGGACCTTCGAGAGCGTCGGCGACGACCCGCGGGGGTTCCCCTTCGACTACGCCGTGCGGCTGGTGGAGCACCGGCTGCGCGAGGTGCTGGACGGCGCGGACGGCCCCGGGGGCACCCCCGCCCGGCTCGAGGTGGCACTGCCGGACGAGCGTCTCGGCACCGCGGCCCACCGCTGGCTGATCGCGCAGAACCGCACGGTCGGCCTCGGCCGCGCCGTCGTGGTGCGGGACGTGGGACGCCGCGGTGTCCCCGACCCCCGGTGGGAGGCGCGCTGGCGCCGGCTCACCGGCGCGGAGCGGCTGCAGCCGCTGCGCCTGGCGCGCCCGGGGAGCGTGCTCGGCCGCCACGAGATCGACGCCGGGGCCGACGGGGCGGTGCCCGTGCTCTGCCTCGCCGTCGGTGACGGTCCGGGCTCCGACGCCGCGGGCGTGACCCTGGAGAGCGGATACGCGGTCGCGGTGTGGCGTGCCGACGGCCATGCGCCCGAGCGCTGCGCCGAGGACTGCGACCTCTTCCACTCCCGGATCACCGCCCTCCTCGACGCATCCGGGCAGGGCAGTATGAACGGCTCCGGGGTGTTGCGTGAACTCCCGTGGAGGCTGGGGCAGTTGAGGGAGGACGCGACGAACGGGGCGGCCGCGGCCGGATGGGTCGCGCAGGTCATCCTGCTCTACGACGATCCGGGCAATCCACTGCCCCAACTCTCCGGCCCGCCAGTACACTTCCCCCTTCCGCGGGGCCGGTGACCCGACCGGAATCCGTCGTGACCTTCCGTATGCGTGGGTACTGTCATAGCGTCCCTGTTGAGAGCGTGGACGCCGTCCGACCGCCCCCACCGCCCGACCTCTGACGACGACCTGCTGGCCCGCCAGCGATGAGGAGTGCGACGTGAGCGAGTGGCTGATCTACCGTGGCGCGGGCGCTCCGCACGACGGGATCACCGAGCTGCCGCCGCCCCCGCCCTGGCGGGATTTCGACGGCGAGCCCCTCGTGCCGGAGCCGGCCCCGCTGGACCCCGCCTCCGAGCGCAGGCTCGGTGTGCAACGCCGCCAGGCGGCGTTCCACCGGCCCGGCAACCAGGAGCGCGAACTCGTCAACGCCGCGCTCTACCTGCGCCGCCCGCTGCTGGTGACCGGCGAGCCCGGCAGCGGCAAGAGCACGCTCGCGCACTCCGTGGCGTATGAACTCGGCCTCGGCCGCGTGCTCAACTGGCCCATCGTCAGCCGCAGTACGCTGCGCGACGGCCTCTACCAGTACGACGCCATCGGGCGCCTCCAGGACCTGCAGATCGAACGCAGCGCCGGCGGCTCCGCCTTCGCCGAGGCGAGCCGCGGCGACGAACCGGGCGGCGGCATCGGCCGCTACATCCGGCTCGGCCCTCTCGGCACCGCGCTGCTGCCCTCCCGGCGGCCGCGCGTGCTGCTCATCGACGAACTCGACAAGAGCGACATCGACCTGCCCAACGACCTGCTCAACGTGCTGGAGGAGGGCGAGTACACCATCCCGGAGCTGGAGCGCATCACCGACCGCGCGCGCGAGGTGCCGGTGCGCTGCGACGACGGCACGGTGGTCACGGTCCGCGACGGCAAGGTGCGCTGCAACGCGTTCCCCTTCATCGTCCTCACCAGCAACGGCGAACGGGACTTCCCCGCCCCGCTGCTGCGCCGCTGCATCCATCTGCAACTGGCCACTCCCGACAAGGAGCGGCTGGCGGGCATGGTGCGCGCGCACTTCGGGGAGGCCGCGGCCGAGCGCTACGACTCGGTCATCGAGAGCTTCCTGGCCCGCTCACCGGGCGACGTGCGGGCCGTCGACCAGCTGCTCAACGCCATCCACCTGATCCAGCAGGCCGGCTGGACCGACGAGGAGGAGACCCGGCAGCGGCTCACCGCGGAACTTCTGCGCCCGCTCGACCGGACGAGGTGACCGGCTGTGCCCACCGGGATCGGGGAGGCCGGCCGCCGGCCCCTCACGGACCTCGTCGGGCGGTTGCGGGCGGCGGGGGTCGACCTCGACGCCGAGGGAATCGCCGACGCCCTGTGGCTCGCGCAGTGGGTCGACCCGGGCGACGGCACCGCCGGGGCGGAAGCCGCGCCGGCCGGCGGCGCGACGGCCGACGCGCCAGATCAAGCCAATCTGCGACCGGACTCCGACACCACCGGCACCGGGCCGGAAATCGGCACCGGCACAGGCCGGACCCCGCCCGCCGACCCTGAGCGGGCGCACCAGGGCCGCCGCACCGTCGATCTGCTGCCCGTGCGCAGCGGCGGCCCCGCGGGCGGCCGCGGCCCGCTCAGCGAGATCGCCGTGCCCACCGCGTCCGCCTTCCCCGCGCTGCTCCCGCTCCAGCGCGCGCTGCGCCCCATGCAGCAGTACCGCCCGCCCGTCGCGCCCGCCCGCACCGAACTCGACGAGGACGCGACCGCGGAACGCACCGCCGGCTCCGGCCTGGTCTGGCCCGTCCTGCGGGGCGTACGGCGCCATGAGGCGGACCTGCAACTGCTCATGGACGGCTCGGCCTCGATGGCCGTGTGGGAGCAGATGCTGCAGGAACTGCGCGAGGTCGGCGAACGCGTCGGCGCCTTCCGCAATGTGACGGTCCGTTATCTGCGGCCGTATGCCACCGGCGTCGGCGCGGCCACCGCGCCCGGCCCCGACGAGCCCCTGAGCCCCGCCGAGCAGCTGTACGACCCCACGGGCCGCCGGCTCAGCCTGGTCGTGAGCGACTGCGCGGGCCCGCTGTGGCAGGACGGCCGCATGCACCGCCTGCTGCGGCGCTGGGCGGAGCACGCACCCGTCGCCGTCCTGCAGCCACTGCCGCAGCGGCTGTGGCCCCGTACCTTCCTGCCCGCCGTGCCGGGCGTCCTGCGGCGCCGGCCGGGCCCCTACCGCGCACTGGAGTTCCGTCCGCAGCGCCGGCGCTCCGCCGCGCAGGCGCCGCCGGGCGCGCTGCCCGTACCGGTGCTGTCGGCTGTCCCGGCGGCTCTGGGCTCCTGGGCGCGGCTGGTGTCGGGCACCGCCGGGGTCACCCTGCGCGGCGCCGCGGCATGGGTCGCCGCCGACGCCGGACCCGACCTGCCCGTCGTGCCCGACCTGCGCGACCGGGACCCCGGGGAACTGCTGCACGCCTTCGAGACCTCCGCCTCGCCGCAGGCCCGCCAGCTCGCCGTGCACCTGTCGGCGGCGCCCCTGGCGCTGCCCGTCATGCAGCTCGTCCAGCGCGCCATGCTCCCGCAGACCGGCCCCACCGAACTCGCCGAGGTGCTGCTCAGCGGCCTGGTCGTGCCGGTCGGCCCGCAGGAACCGGCCGGGCCGGCGGGGGACGCGGGCGAGAGCCCCTGGTACGACTTCCTGCCCGGCGTGCGCGACCTGCTGCTGCGCCGGCTGACCGCGGGCGAGGCGGCGCTCGTCCTCAAGCACTGCTCCCTCTACATCGAGAAGGCCTTCGGCCGCAGCGCCCGCAACTTCCCCGCCGTGGCCGTCGCCTACCTCTCCGGGGCGGGCCGCGAACCCGAGACCGGGCCCGACGCCGTGCCCGAACCCTTCGCGCGGGTCTCCGAGCGGGTGCTGCGCCGCTTCGAGCCCTCCCTCGACTTCTCCGTCACTCCCACCTGGCAGGACCCGCCGCAGAACGGCCCCGCCGGACCCGCCGCGCTGGGGATCGCCCGGCTGGAGCGGTACGAGCGCGGGGGCTCCGTCCGCGATCTGCTGGAGGCGGTGCGGCTGCTGCGCGCCGCGGCCGGTCCGTCCGCCTCCGGCACGATCGGCAGCAGGCTCGCCGACGCCCTCCGCCACGCCTGGCGGGAGTGGGGCGACTCCGACGTCCTCGGCGAGGCCGAACAGGCCGCCCGGGCCGGGCTCACGGCCGGCGGCGGCCCGTACGCCCGCCTCGCCCTGGCCCGCGTGCTCGCCGAGCGCGCCGACGCGGGGATCGCCGCCGGACGTGCCGACGCGGCCCTGCCCGGCCTGCGCGAGGCCGCCGGCCACTGCCGGGCCGCCCTGGCCGGCGAAGCCGGCGCGGGCCCGTCGCTGCTGCTGTCCTGCGCTCTGCAGCTCGCGGAGTGCCTGCGGACGCAGTACGCCCTCGAACCCCCGGGTCCGGCCCGCCACGCGCTGCTCCAGGAGGCCGAGGACGTCTGCAACGCCCAGCTGCGCCGCTGGCGTTCGGCGGAACTCCCCAGTGCCCTGCTGCTCGGCCGCGGCCGCGTGCTGCTCGACCGCGCGCGTACCACCGGCGAGCAGTCCTTCGCCGTGCGGGCCGCGGCCGACCTGCGCGCCGCCGTCGGCCTCATGCGGGCCGACCAGGTGCCCGCGGCGGAGCTGCGCCGGCCGCTGCTCGACCTCGCCGAGGCGCTGACCCTGGAGCCCGGCGGGCGGGGCGTGGACGAGGCGCACGACCTGCTCACCGAAGCCGCCGCCATCGCCCGCGAACTGGGCGACGGCCCCGCCGAGGCCGAATGCCTGCGCCGCGTCGCCGAGACCTGCCGGGCCCGCTGGGAGCGCACCGGCGACGCCGCCCATCTGCGGGCCGCCGACACCGCCCTCACCCGGGCCCAGCGCCTCGTCCCGCACGACGCGCCGGTCCATGTGGAACTGCTCGTCGCCCGCGGCGAAGTCGCCCTGAAACGCGCCGAGCTGGACCCGCGGAACACCCGCGTCGTCACCGAGGCCGTCCACGTCCTGCGCGAGGCCGTCGCCGAGACCGCCTCCCACGCCCCGCGCGCCGCCGCCCGCCGGCTGCTCTTCGGGCAGGCCCTGCGGTTGCGGCACGAACGGCAGGGCGGCCTCGCCGACCTCCACGAGGCCGCTTGGGTACTCGAACTCGCCACCCGCGCCGAGGACGCCGAGACCGCCGCCCGCGCCTGGCTGGAGCTCGGCGACGTCCAGGACCTCCTCGCCCGCCGCACCGGCGCCGTCGCCCCCCTCACCCGCGCCGCCGAGGCCTACGCCGAAGCCGCCCGGCGCACGGCCGGCCCGCTCCTCGCCGCCAGGGCCCACCACCGCCGCGCCGTCGTCCTGGAGCGCACCGCGGGCGCCGCCGTGGCCCTGTCGGTCTACCTCAAGGCCGCCGACGCCTGGGAGGCCGCCGGCGCCGCCGACAGCGACGAGGCCCACCGGACCGCGGACCGGATCCGGGCCCTGCGCCCACGACATTGACGCCACATGTGTTTCCCGGGACGTCAGTTCGGGCATCCCCGTCCAGCAGGCCATCCCCAGAGGAGAACAGAGTGCACAGTCCTCCGACGAGCGGACCGCCGGAGGAGCGCCAGGAGCGCACGGAGCCGCTCCCGGACTTCTCCGGAGTCGATGTCCCGTCGCTGCGGGATGCCCCCGGGCACCCGGTGCTTTCCGCGGTCGTGGCCGATCTGCTGGACCACTGGCCGGCGGAGGGGGAGGCGGTGGCGTACTACGACGACAGCCCCGGGAGCGGTGGTTAGCGGGGTCCCGGGCCGGGCCTGAGACGCCTGCGGAACCCCGGCCGGTTCGCGCCGGTCGACCGCACGGGCCGGCGCCCGCCCTGCTGACAGTTGCCCCCTGCATGAAGCATCATCGGGCCGGGTGGCAACCGAGCCGCAGGGAGACTCAGGGGGCAGTGTGGTCGGCACAGCCGGTACGTCCCCGACGGAAGACGACTCCGTACGGCACGCTCCCTGGCCGCTGCGTCTGCTCGACGTCCCTGCCCTGCGCAGGGCGGGCACTCCGGCCGTCCCGTTCCGGCAGTTCGTGCTGAAGCTGCACAGCCGCTGCAACCTTGCCTGCACCTACTGCTACATCTACCAGGGAGCCGACACCAGTTGGCGGGACCGCCCGGTGAGTGTGGCCCCGGCCACCATGCGCCGGACCGTGGCACGTATCGCCGAGCACGCCCGTACCCACGCCCTGCGCAATGTGCAGGTGGACCTGCACGGCGGCGAACCGCTGCTCAAGGGCCCGGAACCTCTTCTCGCGACCGCCGGTCTGCTGCGTTCGGCACTGCCGCGCTCCTGCGCCCTCACCATCGGCGTGCAGACCAACGGAACGCTTCTCAGCGGCACCGTGCTTGCCGCACTCGCCGACGGCGGCATCCGTGTGGGGCTGAGTCTGGACGGCGGTACCGCGGAGCTGAACCGGCGCCGGATCGACCACGCCGGGCGGCCCTCCTGGACGGCCGTATCGGATGCCGCGCGGCTGCTCCGGGACCATCCGCGGACGTACGCCGGTCTCCTCGCCACCATCGATCTCGGCAGTGACCCGGCGTACGTGTACACCTCGCTGCTGGCGCTGGACCCGCCGTTCCTCGACCTGCTCCTCCCGCACGCGAACCGGAGCAGCCCGCCGCCCACCGGTGACGGCGGTCCCGTGCCGTACGGCAGGTGGCTGTCCGAGGTCTTCGACCTGTGGTGGGACGCCGCGGTGCCGGGGCCCCCGGTGCGTCTGTTCCGCGAGATCCTCGGGCTGCTCCTGGGGCGCCCGGGCACCAGCGAGTCCGTGGGGCTCTCCCCGGTGGCGGCCGTCGTGGTCGACACGGACGGCTCGATAGGGCAGGTGGACTCCCTCATGGCGGCCTACCACGGCGGGATGTCCACCGGGCTCAGCGTGTTCACCGACTCCTTCGACACCGCTCTCGACCACCCGGGGATCGCGGCCCGGCAACTGGGGATCGACGGTCTGTCCGACACCTGCCGGCAGTGTTCCCTGGTCAGGGTCTGCGGCGGTGGCAACTATGCCCATCGCTTCTCGGAGGGTAGTGGCTACCTTCACCCGTCCGTGTACTGTTCCGATCTTGAATTTCTGATCCGGCACATCGCCGACCGGCTCACCGCCGCCCTTCCGCCAGCCCGGACGGGCCCCGAATGGGTCAACACGACTGCCTGCAGATCTGTCTGACGGTGCACCATATCCATTAGGGTTTTGAGCCCTACGATGACGTTTGCTCGCAGTAGGGAGACGGTCGCATGGCCGAGCAAGCCCGGACGCCCGGCCCTGGCGAGCATTTCACCATCAGCTATGCGGGCTTCAACCGTCCCTGGGCCGCCTGGATCTCTCACCAGCTGGAGCAACTGGGACACCGCACGGCGATGCTGCGCTGGGATCCGGGAGCCGAGGGGCCGCTGAGCGATGCCCTGCAGGATCTGCTGCGGGCCCCCGGACGCGTCCTGCTCCTTCTGGACAACTGGTACTTCCGGCTCGGTCCGCGCACCCGGGAGGAGTGGACCTCGGCGCTGCGCGAGGTCGTCCCGCCGAACGCCGACCGGTTCGCCGCGGTGAGCGTCGCGACCGAGTCCCTGCCGCCCACCGTCGCCGCTCTGCGCCCCGTCGACCTGCACGAGCTCGCGGCATCCGAGGCACGCCGCCGCATCCTGCGCCGGCTGGACATCGACCCCGCCAGAGTCCCCGCGAACGGCGCGGAGAAGGCGCCGCGCTTCCCCCTCGACCCGCCGGAAATCCGCAGGACCCCTCGGCGCAACGACCGCTTCACCGGTCGCGACCCCCTTCTGGAGAAGCTCCACGACCTGCTGACGTCGGGTGGTGACGAGGGATCGCAGTGCGCCCTGTACGGGATCTCCGGTGTCGGCAAGAGCCAGATCGCCCAGGAGTACGCGCACCGCTTCGGCAACGCCTATGACGTCGTCTACTGGGTCAGCGCCAACTACCGGGGCACCGCGCGCGAACAGCTGGCAGAACTCGCTCCGCGGCTGAACCTCCAGGTCGGCCAGGAGATCGGCGACCGCATCCGCGCGGTCCACGAGGCCCTGCGCACCGGCCGCCCGTACGGACGCTGGCTGCTGGTCTTCGACGGCGCCGACTACATGGACCAGGTCGAGGATCTGATCCCCGAGGGCCGCGGCCACGTGCTGCTGACCACCCTCACCCGCGACTGGTCCGCCGCCGGCCGCACCCAGGAGATCGAGGTCCGCCCCTTCATCCGGGGCGAGAGCGTCGCCTACGCGCTGCGTCGTGCTCCCCGCCTGACAGCCGAGGAGGCCGACGACCTGGCCGAGGCCGTGGAGGACCTTCCCCTGCTCCTCGCCCAGACCACGGCCTGGCTGGACACCAACCCGATGCCGGCCAAGGAGTACATCGGGCTGATCAAGCGCGGCGAGCCCAACCAGTTGGGGATCGGCATCGGTGACAACTACCCGATGAGCTTCCAGACCAGTTGGTCGATAGCTCTCAACACGCTCCGCGAGCGCACTCCCGGGGCCGCCGAACTCCTCAAGCTCCTGGTCTTCTTCTCGCCGGACGCGATCCCCGTCCGGCTGATCCAGTCCGCCCGCGCCCGCGACCTGCCCGAGCACCTCGCCACGCTCGTCGCCGACCCGATCGGCTGGCACACCGCGCTGCGCCGCCTGTCGGAGGCCACCGCCGTGCGGCTGGACTACGAGACGAGCCCCGGCCAGGAGACCGTGGTCGACACCGTGCAGATGCACAAGCTCTACCACGGCTTCCTCCGCAACGACCTGAGCGAGGACGAGCGCGACACCCTGGCCCTGGCCGCCTGCCGGATCCTGGTCCGCGCGGACCCGCGTCGTCCCACGGAACCCGGGGAGTGGCACCGCTACGCCGAGCTGTTCCCGCATCTCAAGCACTCCGGAGCACTGGAGAGCAGCGACGAGGACGTGCAGGACCTCGTCCTCAACTGCATCAACTACCTTCGCACGCGCGGCGAGTACCGCACCGGCCTCGCCCTGTGCGAACAGGCGCTGGCGCGGTGGCGCGGCCGTATCCCGCCGACCCGCCGCATCATGCTGATCGCGATGACGCTCCACACCAACCTGCTGCGCAGGTCCGGCCGTTACCGCGAGGCCGAGGCAGTGGGGCGCTCGGTGGTGCACGCCTTCGCCGACCGGTCGCCGGACGACCCGGACCTGCTGACCGCCCGCAACGCCCTCGGCGGCGCCCTGCTGGCCCTGGGCCGGTTCCGTGAGGCCCGCGAGCTCTACGACGACATGCACGGCCAGTACCAGCGCACCGTCGGACTGGAGAGCCCGCGCACCCTCCAGGCGAGGGAGAACCTGGGCCTCGCCCTCGGACTCCTCGGCCGCTACGAGGAGGCGCTGGAGGCACACGACGACAACGTGGTCGTGCGCACCCGGCTGTACCGGGCCGACAACCCCGACACCCTCCGTTCCGGACTCGCCTCCGCCTGGATGCTGCGGCTGCTGGGCCGCTACACGGAGGCCATGTCCAAGCAGGAGCTCAACGTCCGCCTGCACCGCCAGCGGCTCGGGCCGAACAACCCCGAGACGTTGCGGGCCGAGCACAACCTCGCGCTGTGCATGCGCCGTCAGGGCGACCTGGCGGGGGCCGAGGCGCTGATGAGCAGTGTCGTGGCACGCTGCGCGCAGGTGCAGGGGCCCCGCCACCCGGAGACGCTGATGGTGCAGGCGGACTTCGCCACCTTCACCCGGGAGCACGGCAATCTCGACCAGAGCCGCGAGCTCTCCGAGAGGGTCGCGGAGCGCTACCGCGACCTGGTGGGCGAGGACCACCCGTACACCGTCGGCACCTACGGCAACACCGGCCTGGTGCTCTGGGAGTACGGAGAGCGCGAAGCCGCCCTGGACATCGCCGAACGAGCGCTCGTCGGCATGCGCCGGGCCGTCGGCGACGACCACCCCTGGGTCCTGGGCTGTGCCCTCAACACCTCCGGTGCCCGGCACCTGGCGGGCCACGAGGAGGACGCCCTCGAGTTGAGCCGCCGCAATGTCCAGCAGGCCGTCCGCGTCATGGGCGACACCCACCCCCTGACGCTGTCCAGCAAAGCGGCCCTGGCCGACGACCTGAGGACCCTGCGCCGCGCCGAGGAAGCGAACAAGCTGGAGCGCGAGGCGCTGCAGCAATTGACCGACACTCTCGGCGCCCAGCACCCGCACACGATGTCCGTGCGCCGCCGTGAGCGGCCGTACTGGGACTTCGAACCCCAACCCATCTGAAAGGCGCGACAACGATGCACGACACCCATGAGCCGGTCTCGGACGAAGCGCTGCCGGACCTCTCCGGTCTGGACGTGAGTTCGCTGGCCGGCCGTGCGGGGCGCCCGGCGCTCACCTCGCTGGCACCGGTGCTGCAGGCCCGAGCCGAGGCCGGCGGGACCATGGTGGCGTTCTACGAGGACGGCATCTTCATCGCCTGATCCCGCGATCACACGCACTATGTGGCCCTTGCAGACCCTGGACGTCGCCGGTGTGCGCCGTGCGGGAGTCGCCCCCGTACCGTTCCGGCAGTTCGTGCTGAAGGTGCACAGCCGGTGCAATCTGGCGTGCACGTACTGCTATGTCTACCGGGGAGCCGACGAGAGCTGGCGGGATCGTCCGGCCCGGGTGCCGGAGGAGGTCGTGGCCCAGGCGGCGGAGCGGATCGCGGAGCACGCGCAGACGCACCGCCTCACCACCGTGCACGTCAATCTGCACGGCGGCGAGCCGCTGCTCGCCGGGGCCGCCCCGCTGGTGGACTACACCGCCACGGTGCGGCGGGCCGTGCAGGCCCGGGTGCCGGAGTGCCGGGTGCACGCCTCCGTGCAGACCAACGGCACGTTGCTGACGGAGGCCGCCATCGCGGCGCTGGCGGACGCCGGCATCCGCGTCGGGGTGAGTCTGGACGGGGGCACGGCGGCGCTCAACCACCGCCGCGTGGGCCACAACGGACGGCCGTCCTGGCCCGCCGCGACCCGCGGACTGCGGCGTCTGGCCCGGCGCCCGGAAGCCTATGCGGGCGTGCTGTGCACCATCGACCTCGCCTCCGACCCCGTCGAGGTCTACGAGTCGCTGGCGGCCCTGGAGCCGCCCTCGATGGACCTGCTCCTGCCGCACGCCAACTGGTCGGCCCCGCCGCCCGGCAAGCCCGCCGGCCGCGAGCCCGCCCGGGGCGGCCCCACTCCGTACGCGGACTGGCTGATCCAGGCCTTCGACCGCTGGTTCGGCGCCACGAGCAGCGCGCCGCCGGTCCGGCTCTTCGCCGAGATCATCGGGCTGTTGCTGGGACTGCCCAGCGGCGCCGAGGCGGTCGGCACCTCGCCCGTCGCGGCGGTGGTCATCGACACGGACGGTGCGATCGAGCAGGTCGACTCCCTCAAGACCGCGTACGAGGGCGCTCCCGCCACCGGTTTCGACGTCTTCCACAACTCCTTCGACGACGCCCTGGACCACCCCGGCGTCGTCGCCCGCCAGCTCGGCCCGGACGCCCTCCCGCCGATCTGCCGCTCCTGCCCCGTCGTCGCGGTCTGCGGCGCGGGCAACTACGCCCACCGCTATCTGTCAGGCGCCGGTTTCCACAACCCGTCCGTCTACTGCGCCGACCTGGAGAAGCTCATCCGGCACGTGGCGACCCGGCTTCAGGGCGCGGCGGGCCCGGCGTCGTCCTGACGTCCCGCCCCGCGCCCGTCCGCGGAACACGCGAGGGGCCCCGCACTCGGTGAGTGCGGGGCCCCTCGCGTTCACGGGACCGAGAGCTACGGGGCTACGAGCCTCAGAGCTCGAAGACCTCGTGCACCAGATGCTCCTGCTGCTCCTGGTGCCGCTTGGCGGAGCCGACCGCCGGCGACGAGGAGGACGGGCGCGAGACGCGACGCAGCCGGTCGGCGTTGTCGGGGGCGGCGCCCAGGACCAGGTCGAGGTGGTCGATCAGGTTGAGGGCGATGAAGGGCCAGGCACCCTGGTTGGCCGGCTCGTCCTGGGCCCAGACGTACTTCTGGGCCTTGGTGAACGGGGCCAGGGCGGCCTGGATCTCCAGGCCCGGGAGCGGGAAGAGGCGCTCGATCCGGATGAGGGCGGTGTCGAAGGCACCGCGCTTCTCCCGCTCGGCGACGAGGTCGTAGTAGACCTTGCCGGAGCAGAAGACGACCTTGCGGACCTCTTCCGGCTTGACGGCGGTGTCGCCGATGACCGGCTGGAACTGACCGGAGGTGAACTCCTCGGTCGTCGAGGTCGCCGCCTTCAGGCGCAGCATCGACTTCGGGGTGAAGACGATGAGCGGCTTGTGGTGCGGGTTGTGGACCTGCCACCGCAGGAGGTGGAAGTAGTTCGCCGGGGTGGTCGGGACCGCGACCGTCATGTTGTTCTGCGCGCACAGCTGGAGGAAGCGCTCGATGCGCGCGGACGAGTGGTCCGGGCCCTGGCCCTCGTAGCCGTGCGGGAGGAGCAGGGTGACGCCGGAGGTCTGGCCCCACTTCTGCTCGGCGGAGGAGATGAACTCGTCGACGACGGTCTGCGCGCCGTTGACGAAGTCACCGAACTGGGCCTCCCAGGCCACCAGCGCGTCCGGGCGGGCGAGCGAGTAGCCGTACTCGAAGCCCATCGCGGCGTACTCGCTGAGCAGCGAGTCGTAGATGTTGTAACGCGCCTGGTCGTCGGAGAGGTAGAGCAGCGGGGTGTAGTCCTCGCCGGTCTCCCGGTCGACCAGGACGGCGTGCCGCTGGCCGAAGGTGCCGCGGCGGGAGTCCTGGCCGGCGAGCCGGACCGGGGTGCCCTCCATCAGCAGGGAGCCGATGGCGAGGGTCTCGCCCATGGCCCAGTCGATGGTGCCGTCCTCGACCATGGCCGCCCGGCGCTGCAGCTGCGGCAGCAGACGCGGGTGGACGGTGATCCGCTCGGGGATGTTGACCTGCGAGGCCGCGATCCGCTTGACGGTCTCCTGGCTGATCGCGGTCGCGACCGGGACCGGGAACTCCGGTCCGGTGGACGCGTTCTCCTCCTCCTGCGAGGTGGCGGGCGCGGTGGCCTCGCGGACCTCGGTGAAGACCTTCTCCAGCTGGCCCTGGTAGTCCTGCAGCGCCTGCTCGGCCTCTTCCAGGGTGATGTCGCCGCGGCCGATCAGGGACTCGGTGTAGAGCTTGCGCACCGAGCGCTTCTTGTCGATCAGGTCGTACATCAGCGGCTGGGTGAAGGACGGGTTGTCGGCCTCGTTGTGACCGCGGCGGCGGTAGCAGATGAGGTCGATGACGACGTCCTTGTTGAACGCCTGGCGGAACTCGAAGGCCAGTCGCGCGACGCGGACCACGGCCTCGGGGTCGTCGCCGTTGACGTGGAAGATCGGCGCCTCGATCATGCGCGCGACGTCGGTGCTGTACATCGACGAGCGCGAGGACTCCGGGGCGGCGGTGAAGCCGACCTGGTTGTTGATCACCACGTGCACGGTGCCGCCGGTGCGGTAGCCGCGCAGCTGCGACATGTTGAGGGTCTCCGCGACGACGCCCTGGCCGGCGAAGGCCGCGTCACCGTGGAGGACGACCGGCATGACGGTGAAGTCGGTGCCGCCCTTGCCGATGACGTCCTGCTTGGCGCGGGCGATGCCCTCGACGATCGGGTCGACCGCCTCCAGGTGCGAGGGGTTGGCGGCAAGCGAGACCTTGATCTGCTCGCCGTCCAGGCCGGTGAAGGTGCCCTCGGCGCCCAGGTGGTACTTCACGTCGCCGGAGCCGTGCATCGACTTCGGGTCGAGGTTGCCCTCGAACTCCCGGAAGATCTGCGCGTACGACTTGCCGACGATGTTGGCCAGCACGTTCAGCCGGCCGCGGTGGGCCATGCCGACGACGACCTCGTCCAGGCGCGACTCGGCGGCCGCGTCGATGACGGCGTCGAGCAGCGGGATGACGGACTCGCCGCCCTCCAGCGAGAAGCGCTTCTGGCCGACGTACTTGGTCTGCAGGAACGTCTCGAAGGCCTCGGCGGCGTTCAGCCGGCGCAGGATGCGCAGCTGCTCGTCGCGCTCGGGCTTGGTGTGCGCGCGCTCGACGCGGTCCTGGATCCACTTGCGCTGCAGCGGGTCCTGGATGTGCATGAACTCGATGCCGACGGTGCGGCAGTACGAGTCGCGCAGCACGCCGAGGATGTCGCGCAGCTTCATCAGGGACTTGCCGGCGAACCCGCCGACCGCGAACTCGCGCTCCAGGTCCCACAGGGTGAGCCCGTGCTCGGTGATGTCGAGGTCGGGGTGCTTGCGCTGCTTGTACTCCAGCGGGTCGGTGTCGGCCATGACGTGGCCGCGGACCCGGTAGGAGTGGATCAGCTCGAAGACGCGGGCGGCCTTGGTGACGTCGTCGTCGTGGCTGGCGTCGATGTCCTTGAGCCAGCGGACCGGCTCGTAGGGGATGCGCAGCGACTCGAAGATGTCGTCGAAGAAGTTGTTCTCGCCCAGCAGCAGCTGGTTCATGATCCGCAGGAACTCGCCGGAGGCGGCACCCTGGATGACCCGGTGGTCGTAGGTGCTGGTCAGCGTCATGACCTTGGCGATGCCCAGCTTGTTCAGGGTGTCCTGGGAGGTGCCCTGGAACTCGGCCGGGTAGTCCATCGAGCCGACGCCGAGGATCACCGACTGCCCGGGCATGAGCCGCGGCACCGAGTGGACGGTGCCGATGCCGCCGGGGTTGGTCAGGGAGGCCGTGACGCCGCTGAAGTCGTCCATGGTCAGCTTGCCCACGCGGGCGCGCCGGACGATGTCCTCGTAGGCCTGCCAGAACTCGAAGAAGTTCAGGGTCTCGGCCTGCTTGATCGCCGCGACGACCAGCTGGCGGTCGCCGTTGGGCTTGACCAGGTCGATGGCCAGGCCCAGGTTGACGTGGTCGGGCTTGACCAGCGTCGGCTTGCCGTCCTTCTCAGCGAACGACCAGTTCATCGACGGCATGATCTTCAGCGCCTGCACCATGGCGTAGCCGATGATGTGCGTGAAGGAGACCTTGCCGCCGCGGGCGCGCTTGAGGTGGTTGTTGATGACGATGCGGTTGTCGAACAGCAGCTTCACCGGGATGGCGCGCACGGACGTGGCCGTGGGCACCTCCAGCGAGGCGTGCATGTTCTTCGCCACGGCCGCGGACGGACCGCGCAGCGTCACGAACTCGGGACCCGCGGCGCTGTCGGTGACCGGGGCCTTGGGGGCCGGGGTCGGATGCTGCGCCGGGGTGGGCTTCACGACGGCGGGCTTCGCCGGGGCGGGAGCCGCGGCGGCGGCCGGGGCCGGGGCGGGCGCGGCAGGGGCGGCCGCGGCCGGCTTCACCGGCGCGGGGGCCGGAGCCGAAGCAGCCGGAGCCGGAGCCGCGGGGGCCGGCGGAGCGGCCGGCGCTGCGGCGGGGGGCGTCTGAGGACGGCCCGTGGCGACCGCGGAACCCGTATCCGCTCCCGGCTTGTAGTCGGCGAAGAAGTCCCACCAGGCTCGGTCCACCGAGTTCGGGTCCTGGAGGTACTGCTGGTAGATCTCATCGACAAGCCACTCGTTCGGCCCGAAGCCGGCGGCAGGGTCCTGACCCTGCCCGTCGGTCACGGGCCTGGGGGTACCGCCCGGCCGGAGGCTGGGGGAACTCGAGCTATTGGGGGACTGTGGCGACACGGCGGTAACCGCCCTCTTCCGCTTCACAAGGTGATGGACAGCGGGAATAAAGGCTACGCCTATTGGACCGGTTCATGCAGGCCCGGGGGCCAGTCGTCGCCTAAGTCACATCGAAAGTGCGGTTTCGGCGCGGAGATTGGCGGGAAAGGGGTCCCGAATCGACTGCCTCTGGCCGGGCGCGAGCCGCCGCCCGGCCGTACGGCGCACCTGGGTTACTTGCGTCACGTGCGGTGTGTGCGGTGCGTGCGTTGCGTCAGGCAGGCGCCGGGGCGGACCCCGGCAGGGCGACGTGGATGCGGCAGCCGCGCGGGGACTCGGCCACCTTGATGTCGCCGCCGTGCAGGTCCACCGCCCAGCGGGCGATGGCCAGCCCCAGTCCCGTACCGCCGTCGCCGGGGCCCGCGCTGCCGCGGTTGAAGCGCTCGAAGACGCGGGTGCGCTCCGCCTCGGGGATGCCGGGGCCCTCGTCCAGCACTTCCAGGTCCAGGCTGCCGGGACCGGCGCCGCGCCGGGCGCGGACGGTGACCCGGCCGCTGGGCGGGCTGTGCTTGACGGCGTTGTCGACCAGATTGGCGACCACCTGGTGCAGCCGCTCGGCGTCCGCGTACGCGGTGAGCTCCGGCGGCGAGACGTCCAGGTGCAGATGGACGTCCTTGCGCGGCCGGGCGCCCGGCCCGCTGTCCTGAAGCCCGAGGCTCGCGGCCTTGAGCACCGCGGACAGATACGGCCACACCTCGAAGCGCTTGGCGTCCAGCGGCACGATGCCGCTGTCGAGGCGGGACAGGTCCAGCAGGTGGGCGACGAGCAGGCTCAGCCGCTCGGCCTGCTGCAGCGCGGTGCGCATGGTCTCCGGGTCGGCCTCGGAGACGCCGTCGACGACGTTCTCCAGGACCGCGCGCAGCGCGGCGATCGGCGTGCGCAGCTCGTGTGAGACATTCGCCACCAGCTCCTTGCGGTGCCGGTCGACGGCCTCCAGGTCGGCGGCCATCCGGTTGAAGGCGTCGGCCAGCTCGCCGACCTCGTCACGGCGGGCGGCGGTGACCCGGCGGCTGTAGTCGCCGCGGGCCATGCCGATGGCCACCGAGGTCATCTCCCGCAGTGGCGCGGTCAGCCCGTGGGCGACCAGCTGGGAGATGAGCAGCGAGGCGATGATCGAGAAGATCGTGATGATCCTGATCTCGGTCGCGGAGTGCATCGCCACATAGATGAGGAATGTGGTGATCGCCACGGAGGCGATGACCAGGAACTGCAGCGCCGCCTTGATGGACCGGAACGGGTCCCACGGCCGCAGCGCGGCCCACACGCGGTCCCGCAGGCTCGGCGGGCGTGGCGCGCTGTAGGGGCTCATGGCGTGGGGGTCTCGAGGGCGTAGCCGACACCGTGGACGGTACGGATGCGCTCCGCGCCGATCTTGCGCCGCAGGGCCTTGACGTGGCTGTCGACGGTCCGGGTGCCCGAGGCGTCGGCCCAGTCCCAGACCTCCGCGAGCAGCTGCTCGCGGGAGAGCACGGCGCGCGGCTGCTGCGCCAGGCACACCAGCAGGTCGAACTCGGTGGGCGTCAGGTGCACGTCCGCGCCGCGGACCCGGACCCGTCGCTGGGCGTTGTCGATCTCCAGGTCGCCGAGCTGCATGTTGGCGCCGCGCGGGTCGCGGGCGGCGATGGTGGCCCGCTCCACGCGGCGCAGCAGGACGTGCACCCGGGCGACGAGCTCGCGCAGCGAGAACGGCTTGGTCATGTAGTCGTCGGCGCCCACGCCGAGGCCGACGAGCATGTCGGTCTCGTCGTCGCGCGCGGTGAGCATCAGCACCGGCACGGGCCGCGCGGCCTGCACGCGGCGGCAGACCTCCAGGCCGTCGTAGCCGGGCAGCATGACGTCGAGCACCAGCAGGTCGGGCTGCCAGGAGGCGGCGGTCTCCACCGCGGCCGGCCCGTCGCCCGCGGTGCGGACCTGGAAGCCCTCCGCCCGCAGGCGTACGGCGATGGCGTCGGCGATCGTCGCGTCGTCCTCGACCACCAGCACCCGGCGCTGCGCGCCGGGGGTGGCCGCGACCGCTGCGGCGTCGCCCGGAGTCTGAGTGGTGTCCATGTGCGGTCCCCCATGGTCGTTTGCGTTGCGCAGCAGCGTACGGGGCACGACGGCGCCGCGGCTATCCGGGTGTGATTGCCAGGTGCACGACATCCGGAACGCCCCGATTCACGGGGGTCTCCATCGTCCGGACCTGCGTGAACCGCGCAGACCGCAGTGCGTCCTCGAACGCGGCGGACGGCTTGGCCGACCATACCGCCAGTACGCCGCCGGGTGTGAGCCGTGCCCGGCAGGCCGCCAGGCCCTCGGGGCCGTACAGCCCCCGGTTGTCGTCGGTGACCGTCCAGTGGGGGCCGTTGTCGATGTCCAGGCACAGGGCGTCGTAGGTCGCGTCCGCCTCCCGCAGATACGCCACGAGGTCGCCCTCCAGCACCGTCACCCGCGGATCGTCCAGCGCGTGCTCGGAGAACGGCGCCAGGTGTCCGGCGCGGTGCCAGTCGACGACCGCCCGCTCGCGCTCGGCCACCGCGATCCGCTCCCAGCGCGGCTCCCGCACCGCGTGGGCCAGGGAGAAGCCCACGCCCAGGCCGCCGATCAGCACCGACAGGCCGGTTCGGTCCGCCGGCAGGGCGGCCAGGGCGGCGTCGACCAGCAGCCGTTCCGAGCGGCCGTCGGAGGTGTCCATCAGAAAGGTGCCGTTGGCGATGATCTCGAACCGCTCGCCGTGCCGGCGCAGGGCCACCTCGCCGTACGGTCCCTCGCGGCGGTCGAGTGTGACGGGTCGTCCCTCTTCGTTCGCGTGCATGGACTCAGCGTAATGAGCGGCAGGTCAGCGGCCGGTCGGGGGCCGGTCGGGGGTCGATCGCTCAGAGCGAACACGGTCCGGGGAACACCGGGGGCATCAGAAGCATTGAGTCTGCATAGCTCAACTTGATTGCTTAGGGAGAGATAATGGCTCAATCGTCTTCGTCGGCGTTCGCGCCGCTCACCCTGCCCGTGCTGCCGCTCGACGACGCGGTGGTCCTGCCGGGCATGGTCGTGCCCGTGGACCTCACCGACGCCGAGGCGCGTGCCGCCGTCGAGGCGGCCCAGGCCGCTCAGCGGTCCGGTCTGCCCGGTGTCGGCAACAAGCCGCGGGTCCTGCTCGTTCCCCGCGTGGACGGCGACTACGCGGGAGTGGGCACGCTGGGCACCGTCGAGCAGGTGGGACGGCTGTCGGACGGCGATCCCGGGGCCGTGATCCGCGGCGTCAGCCGTGTGCGCATCGGCGCGGGCACGACCGGACCCGGCGCCGCCCTGTGGGTGGAGGGGACCGAGATCGCGGAACCGGTGCCCGCCGAGGCGCCCGGCACCGTCGCGGAACTCGTCAAGGAGTACAAGGCGCTGGCCACCAGCTGGCTGCGCAAGCGCGGTGCCTGGCAGATCGTGGACCGCGTCCAGCAGATCGACGACGTCTCGCAGCTGGCCGACAACGCCGGCTACTCCGGCTTCCTCACCACCAAGCAGCGCGTCGAGCTGCTGGAGACCGTCGACCCAGTCGCCCGGCTGAAGCTGGCCACCCAGTGGCTGCGCGACCACCTGGCCGAGCAGGACGTCGCCGAGACCATCCGCAAGGACGTCCAGGAGGGCATGGAGAAGCAGCAGCGCGAGTTCCTGCTGCGGCAGCAGCTTCAGGCCGTCCGCAAGGAGCTGGCCGAGCTGAACGGCGACCCGGAGGACGAGGCGGACGACTACCGTTCCCGCGTCGAGGCCGCCGACCTGCCCGAGAAGGTGCGCGAGGCCGCCATGAAGGAGGTCGAGAAGCTGGAGCGGTCCAGCGACGCGTCCCCCGAGGGCAGCTGGATCCGCACCTGGCTCGACACCGTCCTGGAACTGCCGTGGAACACCACGACCCAGGACGCCTACGACATCCCCGGCGCGCGGGCGGTGCTGGACGCCGACCACGCGGGCCTGGACGACGTGAAGGAGCGCATCACCGAGTACCTGGCCGTGCGCAAGCGCCGCACCGACCGCGGTCTCGGGGTCGTCGGCGGGCGCCGCGGAGGCGCGGTGCTGGCCCTGGTGGGCCCGCCCGGCGTCGGCAAGACCTCGCTCGGCGAGTCCGTTGCCCGCGCGATGGGACGGAAGTTCGTGCGCGTCGCGCTCGGCGGCGTCCGCGACGAGGCGGAGATCCGCGGCCACCGGCGCACCTACGTCGGCGCGCTGCCCGGCCGCCTGGTGCGCGCCATCAAGGAGGCCGGGTCCATGAACCCGGTGGTCCTGCTCGACGAGATCGACAAGGTGGGCTCCGACTACCGCGGCGACCCGACCGCGGCCCTGCTGGAGGTCCTGGACCCGGCCCAGAACCACACCTTCCGGGACCACTACCTGGAGGTCGAACTGGACCTGAGCGACGTGGTGTTCCTCGCCACCGCCAACGTCCTGGAGGCCATCCCGGAGCCGCTGCTGGACCGCATGGAACTGGTGCGGCTGGACGGCTACACCGAGGACGAGAAGCTCGTCATCGCCCGCGACCACCTGCTGCCGCGCCAGCGCGAGCTGGCCGGGCTCGGCGAGGACGAGGTCATCGTCGACGACGCGGCCCTGCGCAAGCTGGCCGGGGAGTACACCCGCGAGGCGGGCGTGCGCACCCTGGAGCGGTCGATCGCCCGCATCCTGCGGAAGGTCGCGGCCAAGCACGAACTCGGCGAGCACGAGCTGCCGTTCACGGTGACCCCGGAGGAACTGCGGGATCTCATCGGGCGGCCGCACCACGTGCCGGAATCGGCGCAGGACCCGCAGGAGCGGCGCACGGCGGTGCCGGGTGTGGCCACGGGCCTGGCGGTGACCGGCGCGGGCGGCGACGTCCTCTACATCGAGGCGTCGCTGGCCGACCCGGAGACCGGCGGCAGCGGACTGCAGCTCACCGGTCAGCTGGGCGACGTGATGAAGGAGTCCGCGCAGATCGCGCTCTCCTTCCTGCGCTCGCACGGCGCCGAACTGGAACTGCCGGTCGGCGACCTGAAGGAGCGCGGCGTCCACATCCACGTCCCCGCGGGCGCGGTCCCGAAGGACGGCCCGAGCGCGGGTGTCACCATGACCACCGCGCTGGCCTCGCTCCTGTCGGGGCGCCGGGTCCGTGACGACGTGGCGATGACCGGCGAGGTGTCGCTGACCGGGCGCGTGCTGCCCATCGGCGGCGTCAAGCAGAAGCTGCTGGCCGCGCACCGCGCCGGGATCACCACCGTCGTGATCCCCAAGCGGAACGAGGCGGACCTCGACGACGTCCCCGCCGAGATCCTGGAGAAGCTGGAGGTCCACGCGGTCTCGGACGTCCGGCACGTGCTGAAGCTGGCCCTGGAGCCCGCCGTGACCGGCGCGGACTCCGGCCTGGAGGTCTCGGTCGCGGCGTGAGTGAGGCCCTGACCGGGTGAGAGAAGAGAGCGGCCCCTCCCAAGCGCCTGAGGAGGGGCCGCTCTCGTGTGCGCGGGGGCGGCGGCGGGGCGGGGCGCGTGGCACGTGGTGGGGGAGTGACACCGGCCGCGGACGTGCCCCTGGTCACGTCGTTGATCCACGTCTGCGAAATACTGGGGACGCTGCGCATACGGCGGCCCCTGAAGAGAAGTTTCCGTCCTGAAAGCGGGTGACCGCGTGGCCGAGACGGCCGGGTCCCACGGAGGTGCCGACCCCGTGATGGAGGCGCTCGAACGCGAACTGACCGTCCTGTTCCGGCGGGCCAGGGCCTCCCAGGGCGAAATGGCCCGCGAGGTCCACCCCGAACTCGAACCCGCGGCGTACGGGCTGCTCGCCCGGCTCGCCGAGACCGGGCCGCAGCGGGCGACCGTCCTGGCCGGGTACTTCGGGGTCGGCAAGGCGACGATGAGCCGCCAGCTGCGCGCCCTGGAGGAACTCGGGCTGATCCTGCGCGAACCGGACCCGGCGGACGGCCGGGCCTTCCTCGTCGAGCTGACCGAGGAGGGCGACGCCCGCTTCGCCCGCGTGCGGCTCGCGCGCCGGGCCCGCTACGTCAGCCGGCTGCGCGGCTGGGACCGTGGCGAACTGTCCGAACTGGCCCGTCTGCTGGGGCAGCTGAACGATTCGCAGGAAGGTGTGTGAGCGCTGCGCCGCACTGCGCTGCGTTGCACCCGGGCCGGGCCGGGCCGAGTGACCGGGTCTGTCCGGCGTCAGAGCTCCACGAACACCGCGGTGGCGTCGTCGCTCGCCTTGCCGCGCGGGAAGCGGGTGCCGTCGGGGTCGGCGGACTCCGCCGTGCGGACCCGGCGGACGAGTTCGTCGGGCCCGGCCTTGCGCAGCAGGGCGACCAGGCCCGCCCGGTCGGTCTCGCCGAACACGTCGGCGAGGCGGGTCGCTCCGTCGGTGAGGGCGGCGATCGCGCGCACCGACGTCCTCGGCCGTACACCGGTGACGGCGGCGCGGGCCGCCACGCCCGGGTCCGCCGCGGCGGTGAAGAAGCCGCCCTCGGCGTTGCGGAGCGCCTCGACGGCCTCGACGTACGCCGCCGCGGCCCGTGCGCGCTCCGCGGTGCCGCGCGGCAGCGCGCGGACGGCGGCGCGCAGCGCGGGCACCGGAGCGGGCAGGTGGTCCAGGCGGTCGTCGAGGACCGCGGCCACCGCGCCGGACGCGTCCTCGATGAGCAACTCCGAGTCGGATAGCACCAGATGCTCCACGCTGTCCGCATTCCACCGGACCGCCACGACCGTCGCCTGAGGGGTGCGCCGGTGATAAAGGTCACAGGTCGCGCGGTGCGTGTCGGCGGTCCGCGCGATGGCCTGTGCGAGACACTCCGCCAGCGGCGGTGCCGAGAGCGAAACGGACAGTTCGATCATGGAACCGCCCAGCTCGGAGACGTACCAGGGGACCGAGTGGCGGCAACCGGTGGGGCCGTCGGGCGGGGTGACGCCGTCCAGCAGGACCAGTGAACCGCCGCCACCTGATGCGGGCATGGCGACTGCCACGAAGTCCTCGTTCGGGCGATCGGGGGTGCCGGGCTCGGTGGCCGTCTCGACGCGCATGCGTCCAGTGTGCGGCAGCCGCTCGCGCGGCCTGTTCGAACCCCGGCGGCGGTCCGTCGCGAGGTCCGGGCGGTGAAGGGGCGCATCCTGCCAGGACCGCGCGGAGGACGCCAGTTCCCCGCCGTTCGCGCTCGCGAACCCGCGGGTAACGATCCCGCGCGGGAGTTGGACGTCAACTTGTGCGTGCGATTCACTCGTTCGGGTGTCGAGGTCAGGGACGCACATCTGCATTCCGGGTCGGCCTGAGATGGTCGGGACGATGCCGGGAAGAGGCCAGACGTTGCCGTGCTCGGCGCTCGGCCGATGTGTCGTCATCTCGGGACAACTTGGACCAGGCGAGACGGGATAGCGAGCACCGGTGCGAACACGACGTAACCCGCGGACCAAGCGCGTGCGGCAGAGACTGCTCGGTGCTCTGCTGATCTGCGCCGTCACGGTTCTGGCCGCCTCCGCGCCGGGGGTGGCGACCGCCGTACGGGACCTCGCGGAGTCCCAGCGACTGATCGGCATGGCCCGCCTGCAGGCGCAGGCCGTCTCCCTCAGCCACGCGCTCGCCGACGAGCGCGACGACATGGCGGTGCTCGTCGCCACCGGCCGGTCCACCGCGGGCGGCACGGGCGTCTCGGAGACCGAGCGGGGGCGTGTCGACCGGCAGATCAAGGAGATCCGCGCGGCCGCCGCGGACGCCGACACCGCCGACGCCCCGGCCTTCGCCGCCGCGCTCGCCGAGGTCGACCGCCGGCTCGGCGAACTGCCCGCGATCCGGCAGAAGGTGCTCGCCGGCCCTGGCGGCGTCGTCGCCGCCGGCACGGCCTATCAGCCGCCCATCGACGCGCTGAACGGTCTGGGCGCGGCCGTCGCCCGTTCGCTGCCCGCCCGCGGCGGCTCCGCCGACACCACCGCGCTGCCCTTCCTCGCGCGCGCCGTCGACCAGGCCTCGTTCCAGCGCGGCCTGCTGGTCGGCGCGCTCGCCGCGGGCGGCCCCCAGGCCGAAGCGGTGGGCGCCGCGCAGGCCGCCGCGGTGCGCGAGCGCACCGCGCTCGCCGACTTCCACGCCACCGCGTCGACCGCCGCCGGCGAGCAGTACGAGCAGACCGTCACCGGGTCCGACGTCACCACCGCCGACCAGCGGCTGAAGTGGCTGCTGGACGCGGGCTCGCTCTCCGTCACCGACCAGGCGCTCAAGTCCGCGTCCGTGCAGTCCGCGCTCTCCGCGCGGATCGACCTGATGCGCGGGGTCGAGTCCTCGCTCGCCGCGGCTTCCGCCGACCGCCTCGCCGCGCTGCGCGCCGACGACGTGACCGGCCTCGAACTGCATGTCGCGCTGGCCGGCGTCTGCTTCCTGCTGGTGCTCGGCACCTGCGTCTCCACCGCCCGCTCGATCACGCGTCCCGTCGCCGCCCTCAACCGCTTCGCACGCGGTGACGTCCCGGCCGACGAGCAGGTCAAGGCCGTCGGTTCGGACGAGTTCGCGGCGGTGGCCCGCGCCGTCAACGCGCTACGGGCGGAGAACGCGGGCCTGCGCGAACGCGTCGCCGCGCAGGACGCCGAGCACACACGGGTACAGGGCGTGCGCGACGCGCTCGCCGCCGAACGCGACCTGCTGCGGAGCCGGCAGGAGGCGCTGACCGCCGAACTCGCCACTCTGCGCGGCAGCGTCAGCGCCACCTATGTGAACCTCACGCTGCGCACCCTCGGCCTGGTCGAGCGGCAGCTCACGCTCATCGAGAAGCTGGAGGAGCTGGTCCACGACCCGGACGAGCTCGCCCAGCTGTTCCGCCTGGACCACCTGGCGACCCGCATGCGCCGCAACAGCGAGAACCTGCTGCTGCTCGCGGGCACCGAGCACGGCCACGCGCACCCCCGGCCGGTCCCGCTGGTGGACGTGGCGCGTGCCGCGGTCTCCGAGATCGAGAAGTACGAGCGGGTCCGCATCCAGCAGCTGCCCGCCGGGCGGATCGCCGGATTCGCCTCGGACGACCTCAGCCACCTCGTCGCCGAACTGCTGGAGAACGCCACCACGTTCTCGGCGCCGGAGACCGAGGTGCAGCTGTCCGGCTGGCTGCTGGAGAGCGGCGAGCTGATGCTGTCGGTCGAGGACGGCGGCATCGGCGTCCCGGCCGCCCGGCTGGAGGAGCTCAACGCCCTGCTGGCGCAGAACGACCCGGCCGCGCCGGCCTCCGAGTCCACCGGCATGGGTGTGTACGTGATAGCCCGGCTCGCGGCCCGGCACGGCATCCGCGTCCAGTTGCGCGAGGCCAAGCGCGGCGGCACGACCGCGGTCGTGGTCGTCCCGGCCTCGCTCACGGCGCCCGCGGAGGACCCGGAGGGCCCGCAGACCCCGGTCGAGGCCGCGGTCGCCGGGGAGCCCTGGCAGCCCCGCGCCGCCCGGTCCGCCCGGTCGTCCGCACGATCCGCGCCGCTGCCGGCGCCGCGCGAGGAACGGGACGGACTGCCGGCCGGCGGGGACGCGGGGGAGCGCGTCGCCGCGGCGGACGAGGCCCGGCACGAGCCGATCGAGCACGCCCGCGCCGACCAGCCGGTGCCCGAACCGGCGCCCGGACCCGCGCCCGAACCCGCCCAGGGCGGGGAGCGGCTGACCGCCAAGGGGCTGCCGCAGCGCGTCCCGCGCGCCACCGGCCTGTCGGGCGAGCCCCAGGTCCGTGACGCCCGCCAGGGCAGCGCGGTGGACCCGGAGGAACTGCGGCGCAAGCTCGGCGGCTTCGCCCAGGGCCTGCGCGAGGGACGGGCGGACGCGGACGCCGAGACACGCGAGATCCGGCGCGACACGGACGCGCCTTTGGGGACGACGGAAGCAGCGGAAGAGAAAGTCAGCCCGGGGGGACCACAACAAGTCGAAGCCGAAGGCGTCGAGGAGGCACGCGGTTGATGTCGGCCAGAACGGACACCCAGAGCGAGCGGGACCTGAGTCACGAGGCACGCAATCTCCAGTGGCTGTTGCGCAATTTCGTGGATGACGTGCCGGGCGTCCGCTCCGTGGCCGTCGTCTCGTCGGACGGACTGCTGCTGCTGAGCTCCGAGTCGGACGAACCCGAGGCCACCGTGGACGCGGCGGACCAGGTGGGGGCGGCGGACGCGGCTGACGCCTCGGACGCGTCGCCGTCGGAGCAGTCCGCCGGCGGCGCCGCCGCAGGACGGCCCAAGAGTCCGGCCGGCACCTTCGCGAACCTGGCGACGGTGGTCTCCGGCATCGCCTCGCTCACCGACGGCGCCGCGCGCCTGATGGAGGGCGGCGGGGTCCGGCAGACGGCCGTCGCGATGGAGAACGGCAGCGTGTTCGTGATGACGATCAGCGACGGCTCGCTGCTGGGCGTCCACGCGGACGCCGAGTGCGACATGAGCATCGTGGCGTACCACATGGCCCTCTTCGTCGGCCGGGCCGGGCATGTGCTCACCCCGCAACTCCGCACGAAACTGCGGCAGGCGATCGAAGGAGCCCTGTGATGGCCCGGCACGCCGGGGCGCTGCCGGTGCGCGGCGCGGGGCGCCGCTCGGCCCGGGTGCGCCCGTACGCGCTGACCGGCGGCCGGACGTCCTTCGGGCATGTGCTGCTCGTCGAGACCTTCGTGGCCACGATCGACGGCGCGCAGGAGCGGCGGGAGCTGACCTCCGGGGGCTGGGCGGAGCGCGTGATGCCGGAGATGCGCGCCATCGTCGAACTGTGCCGCCGGATGCGCTCGGTCGCCGAGATCTCCGCGCTGCTGCGCATGCCGCTGGGCGTCGTCCGCGTGCTGCTCAGCGATTTGGCCGATCAGGGAAGGATCCGTGTGTACGGGACCGGGCACGGGCCCGGCAGCCCCGATCGCGCGCTGCTGGAGAGGGTGCTCGGTGGACTTCGCAGGCTCTGAGATGACGTCGGTGGTGGAGGAGGAGGGCCTGCAGGAGTGGCAACTGGACATGAGCCGCGCGCCCACCTCGACCAAGATCGTCGTGGCGGGCGGCTTCGGCGTCGGCAAGACCACCTTCGTCGGCACGGTCTCCGAGATCACCCCGCTCACCACCGAGGCGGTGATGACCCGGGCCAGTGAGGACATCGACGACCTCGGCTCGACCCCGGACAAGACCACGACCACGGTGGCGATGGACTTCGGCCGGATCACCCTCGACCGGGAGCTGGTGCTGTACCTGTTCGGCACCCCCGGCCAGCAGCGGTTCTGGTTCATGTGGGACGACCTGGTGCGCGGCGCGATCGGCGCGGTCGTGCTGGCCGACACCAGGCGGCTGGCGGACGCCTTCCCCGCCCTGGACTACTTCGAGAGCAGCGGCCTGCCGTACGCGGTCGCGGTGAACCACTTCGAGGGCACCACCGCCTACGACGAGATCGACGTCCGTGAGGCGCTGGCCGTGCCGGACGAGATCCCCGTCCTGATCTGCGACGCGCGCGACCGTCCCTCGGTGATCCAGGTGCTGCTGGCCCTGGTCAAGCAGGCCCTGGTCGCCCACCCGGAGTAGCGGTCCCCCTGGGGCGTGCCCCCCGGGGGCGCCTCCGGCATCCCCACCCACCTCACCCATGTTCAGCAGCACCGTACGAGAGAGCGTGCCGTCTTGCGCAGAATACTGATCGTGGGGGCCGGGCAGTCCGGCCTCCAACTGGCCCTGGGTCTGCAGTCCCACGGGTACGAGGTCACCGTCATGTCCAACCGCACGGCGGACGAGATACGCGAGGGGCGTGTCATGTCCACCCAGTGCATGTTCGACACGGCCCTGGGTCACGAGCGGGACCTCGGCCTGAACTTCTGGGAGGACCAGACCCCCCGGATCGAGGGCCTGGGCGTCTCCGTCGCGGCCCCCGACGGTTCACGTCCGATCGACTGGGTCGGCCGGCTCGACGGGTACGCCCAGTCCGTCGACCAGCGGGTGAAGATGGCCGGCTGGCTGGAGACCTTCGGCGAGCGCGGCGGCAAGCTGGTCGTCCACGGTGTCACCCTCGGCGACCTGGACTACTTCTCCCGCGCCTACGACCTGGTGCTGGTCGCGGCCGGCAAGGGCGAGCTGGTCTCGATGTTCGGCCGGGACGCCGCCCGCTCCCCGTACGACAGCCCGCAGCGCGCGCTGGCCGTCGCCTATGTGCACGGCCTCGGCCCGCGGCCGGAGCATCCCGACTTCCACGCGGTGCGGCTCAACATGGTCCCGGGGGCGGGTGAGTTGATCGTCATCCCGGCGCTGACCACCTCGGGCCCGTGCGACATCCTCTTCTGGGAGGGCCTGCCCGGCGGCCCGCTGGACGTCTTCGCGGGCGTGAAGGACCCGGCTGAACACCTGCGCATCACCCTCGACCTGATGAAGCGTCACCTTCCGTGGGAGTACGACCGGGCCCGCGACGTCGAACTGACCGACGCCGGCGGCACCCTGGCCGGACGCTTCGCCCCGGTCGTCCGCCGGCCGGTCGCCGAACTGCCCTCGGGCGGACTCGTCCTCGGCGTCGCCGACGTCGTGGTCGCCAACGACCCCATCACGGGCCAGGGTTCCAACAGCGCCTCCAAGTGCGCCGCCGCCTACCTCGCCGCGATCGTCGAGCGCGGTGACGAGCCCTTCGACCGCGACTGGATGGAGTCCGCCTTCGCCCGCTTCTGGGCATCCGCCGAGCCGGTCACCAAGTGGACCAACGCCCTCCTCGGCCCGCCCCCGGAGCACATCCTCGGCCTGATCGGCGCGGCCGGCCAGTTCCCCGCGGTGGCGAACCGCTTCGCCAACGGCTTCGACGACCCGTCCGACTACGAGTCGTACTTCTACGACCCGGACAAGACCGCCGCCTACCTGGCCTCGGTCGCGGGAGCCTGACGGGCTTCCGGCCGTCGTCACCCGCCGCTATCGGCCGCCCTCGGACGGCCCGGAGACGGCCCCGGTTCTTCTGCCGGGGCCGTTGACGTTTCCACTACCGGCCGAGGGTGCGGTCGCTGCGCAGCAGCAGCACCATCACCGCTCCTCCTCCGATGAGCCAGGCGATCAAGGCGACCGCGCTTTGCCCCATCCCGGCGGCAACGGGTATCACCGACAAGGCAACCGTCAACAGGCCTGCGGCCGCCCGGCCCATTCCGCCACCGCGCCACACCTCCCGAAGCATCCCGGGGCGACGCCACATGATCACCATGGTGACCAGGTAGCAGACGGCAAGCCAGACCATGAACGTAGCGGAAACCGGGGCAATGCGCGCGGGCCCCGCATTCCCTTTCAAGAGGTCGAGCGCGCCGACGAAAATCGTGACAGGTCCGGCGATCGCGAAAACGGCGGCGATACGCCGAGCGCGAGGCAATGACCTGCCGGCACTCGCTCGCCCGTGTTCGGGATCGTCCACCCACCGGAACGACGATGCCATTCCGGCCAAGTCCACGAAGCGCTCCGCCGCGCCTCGATAGTTGGCGGCGATGATGACGCCGAACCCGGTGGCGCCGAGGCCCCAAATAAGCTCGAACAGGCCGGAGTCGGATTGTTGCTTCACAGCGGCATACATCGACAGGTCCCCCTCGGGCCACCCCGGCTGTGCGGGCGTGTTGGTGTCAGGTGGTGATGTCAGGAATGGGGCTGCCCTTGAGGTGCGTCCGCATCGCCATTCGCGGTGCGCTTGGCTCTCACCGGCCTGCCGAGGACCTGAAGAACCGCGCCGAGTACGACCAGAGCCAAGGCCACGGTGGCGAGATCCGCACCCACTCGATAGGACCACCCGGCCAGCCTCGGTACCCCCTCCAAGGCCAGGCCGCCGCCCATCACGATCGCACCCCAACCGGCCATGTGGTGCTGCCGGTACTGCGCCGCTCGCCAGCCGTTCAAGGTCGATGTCCCCATGGCTGCCATCACGCATCCACAGGCCAGCATGATCCACGCTGTCATGACACCCCTCCGCCAGGAAGTTACCGCGTGGGCGGTCGGGTCTCCATGGGCGGGTCACGTTCATGAAAGGGCCTGAAAACCGTCGGTGGCAGCGGGGGTGCCCCTTCCCGCGGACGTCCGCAACATCGCCCGCGGATCCGCTCGGCGGACCAAGACGTTGTCCCTTACGGCGGTATGGTCGTGGACATGGCGGGCGGATCGCGAGGACTGGACCGGGACGACTGGTACGGGCCCGGTACTCCGCTCGTACAGCGCGTACGGCACTATCGGCCCAATCGCAAGGGACGGATGAAGCTCGTGCGCTGGCTACGCGTCGGTCTCTGCCGGATGGTGGCCTGCCTTCTCGCCTGCATGGCCCTTGTCGTTGTGTCGGATTCCTCGATCGATCGTGTGGGTTGGCATCGCGCCCTGGTGGGCGCTTGGGTACTCCTGCTGGCATCCGTCTGCTGGCGCTTCTCCCTCATCAGGGTGGTGCTGCGACCCGGTGAGATCGTGCGCTGCGGTGTGTGGCGCCACGTTGTCGTGCCCTGTGCCGCAGTGAAGCGATTGCACCGGGAGTCGTGGCGCGGTGGCCTCATCCTTGAGACGCGTGCAGGGGACGAGATCGACTTCGCCTGGTTCGACGGCTCCCTGTGGGACCTGCTCTACAACTTCTCTGCCGTCTGCGAGGACGCGATGCGGAGTCATGCAGGCTCCACCGGGGGCCGGGCCCCATCCCGCGGAACCTCCGGTCTCCGGCGGCGGTTCACCTGGTCGATCGGTGCGGATCTGCCCGCCGCCGGCGCCGTGGCCTGTGTGGTCGTGGGCCTGTTCGCGGCAGCGGGCGGCTGACAGGCGCGGGCCGTCCCGGCACGGCCCACCGCCGGCCCGAAAGACCGCCGCGGCGGTCAGCGGGCGAGGAACGGGACGAGCGCCGCGAGGAGTTCGGTGGGTGAGTCGAGCGCGATGAGATGGGCCGCGGCCGGGAACTCGACGAACGTGGCGCCGGGGATCTCGGCGGCGTAGCGGCGGGCGATGTCCTGGAAGTCGGCGATGTCGAGCCGCCCGACGCCGACCAGCGTGGGGACGGTGATCGTGGCGACGTCGCGGTCCGTGCCGCCCTGGGAGTGCTGCCCGACGACGTCCTGATGGGTCAGTGCGATCCGCATCGGTTCCCGGAGTCGGTCGGCGAGTCCCGGGGCGACGTCCTGCCAGCCGCGGCTCGGGCCGCGCAGCCACATGTCCAGGTTGACGCGGACGGCGGTGTCCAGGTCGCCCGCGGCCAGGGCCGCCGTCTCGGCCTCGTCGTACGCGACCATCTCCGCCGACCAGTCGTATCCCCGCCACGGCGGGGCGAGCATGGTCAGCGAGTGGACGCGGTCCGGGTGGGTGAGCGTGAAGTCCGCGGCCACGCGGCCGCCCCAGGAGGCGCCGACGACCCGGACCCGGTCGTGGCCGAGGTGGTCCAGGAGGCGGCGCAGGTCGTCGGTCTCGCTGAACGGGCCGGTCGGTGGCGGGGACTGGCCGAAGCCGCGCAGGTCGTACCGGATGACGGTGTACCGCTCCGCGAGGGCGGGCGCGACCGCGTCCCACATGCGGTGGTCCGCGACGCCGGCGTGCACGAGCACGACGGGCGGGCCTTCGCCGCCGACGGTGCAGGAGAGTCGGCCGAGTTCGTCTATGAGAGTGAGCATCCGCGCATGTTCGCAGGCCGGTCCCGCACCGGCCACCGAATTGACGGCCGGACCGGACGCGGGCCGGTCAGCCGCGGACGTCGACCACGACCGTGTGGCCCTCGCGCACACCCGCATGGTCCACCAGGCGCTTCCGGGCGGTGACGAAGACCAGCGGCAGGGCGCCGGTCACGAGCCGGTGGAGCCCAGCGGAGTCCGGTCCTTCGCCGTGTCCGGAGCGGTCGGCGGGACGTAGTGCTTCATCGACGGCTCGTCGGAGTCCGGGCGGACCGCGCCGAGGATCGGGTTGGCGGCGATCGGGGAGATCTTGACGACGTCGCCCGTGCGGGGCGCCTGGATGACCATGCCGTTGCCGATGTACATGGCCACGTGGGTGGCGCCGGGGAAGTAGACCACGAGGTCGCCGGGGCGCAGCAGGTTGAGCGGGATGTGGGGCAGCCGCTCCCACTGCTCCTGGCTGGTGCGCGGGATGGGGGTGCCGGCGTGCAGCCAGGCGCGCGAGGTGAGCCCCGAGCAGTCGTACGCCTTCGGGCCCTCCGCGCCCCAGATATAGGGCTTGCCGATCTGTGCGTAGGCGAAGGACAACGCGCTGTTGCCGACCTTGGAGGGCGCGAGCGAGAGGCTGCCGAGCTGCCCCGATCTCAGGAACGCCTCCTGAGCCTGGTCGATGCCCTGTTCCTCCAGCTTCTGGAGGTCGGCGAGCTGAGCACCCGTCAGGCCGGCGAGGATCTCCTCGACGTTCGCGAGCTGCTTCTCGACCTCCTCCTTGGCCTCGCGCTGCTGGTCCGCGAGCTGCAGCGAGCCGTCCAGCGCGTGCTGCTGGGCGCGGCTGAGGGCGGCGATCCGCTTCTCGCCGTTCTCCAGCTGGGCGACCAGCTCGGCCTGGCTGCCGGCGGCGCGGTCGAGCATGTGGCCCTGGGTGAACGCGTCCTGCGGGTCGCCGCTCAGCAGCAGGCTGAGGTACGGGGAGACCCCGCCCTCCTTGTACTGCTCGCGGGCGAGCTGCCCGGCCAGCGCGCGGGCGTCCGCAAGCGCCGTGCGCTCCTCGGCGAGCTGGCGGTCCAGGCGGTTGGCCTTGCCGCGGTTCTCGCTGAGTTCGGACTCGGCCTGGTCGTAGGTCTCGGTGGCCTCTTCGGCCTTGAGGTACAGGTCCTGCAGCCGTTCCAGCAGGACGACCAGGGTCGGGCCGGTGGGTTGCGGGTCGTCGGGCACCGCGAACGCGTTCTGCGCGGGCAGTCCGAGGGCCGCGGCGGCCAGCAGCGTCCCGCAGACGAGTGCCCTGCGCACCCACTCCTTGGGTCTGCTTGCTGCTGACATCCCTTCACCTCCGACTGTATTACGGTCTGCTTGCCGGTAGATCCTTACATGACCGGGTCGCCTGCGACAGGGTGACCCGGCCGGAATGGGTGGCTCCGAGGCAATTGGAGCCACCCGTTTCCCGGATGTCAGCCGAAGTACGAGTCGAAGTTCCGCTGGAATTCCCAGTTGCCGAACTTGTCCCAGTTGATCGACCACGTCATCAGACCGCGCAGATTCGGCCATGTTCCGTGTGTGGCGTAGGAGCCGCAGTTGGCCCGCTTGGTCAGGCAGTCGAGCGCTTTGTTCACTTCTGACGGAGTTGTCCATCCGTTGCCCGCGTTGGAGGTCGCGGGCAGTCCGACGGCCACCTGGGAAGGCGCGAGCGCCGGGAAGACGTTGGCCGTGTTGCCCGCCACCGGGAAGCCGGTGAGCAGCATGTCGGTCATCGCGATGTGGAAGTCGGCGCCGCCCATCTGGTGGTACTGGTTGTCCAGGCCCATGATCGGCCCGGAGTTGTAGTCCTGAACGTGGAGCAGCGTCAGGTCGTTGCGCATCGCATGGATGACGGGGAGGTAGGCGCCGGCCCTCGGGTCCTGCGCGCCGTTCGGGCCCGGGCCGTAGAACTGGTAGCCGAGCTGCACGAAGAAGGTCTCGGGTGCCATCGTCAGCACGAATCCGCTGCCGTATCTGGCCTTGAGGGTCTTCAGCGCGGAGATCAGATTGACCACGACCGGTGTGGTCGGGTTCTTGAAGTTCGTGTCACCGGCGTTGAGGGAGAGCGAGTGGCCCTCGAAGTCGATGTCGAGACCGTCCAGTCCCCAGGTGTCGATGATCCTGCCGACGGAGGAGACGAAGGCGTCACGGGCGGCGGCGGTCGTCAGCTGCACCTGGCCGTTCTGGCCGCCGATGGAGATCAGCACCTTCTTGCCCTGCGCCTGCTTCGCCTTGATCGCCGCCTTGAAGTCCGCGTCGGACTCCACGTTCGGGCACTCGGAGACGGGGCAGCGGGTGAAGCGGATGTCGCCCGAGGTGGTCGTGGTCGGCTCGCCGAAGGCGAGGTCGATGTAGTCCCAGCTCGCGGGGACGTCGGCCATGCGCACATAGCCGGAACCGTTGGCGAAGCTGGAGTGCAGGTAGCCGACCAGCGCGTGGGAGGAGGGGCCCGTCGGGGTGTCGGTCGGCGTCGGGGTGGGCGTCGGCGTGGGTGTCGGGGTCGGGGTCGGCGTGGGGGTGGGGGTGGGGGTGGTCGGGCCGCCCGGGCCGGTGAGCGAGACGTCGTCGGCCCAGAACGTGGGCTGGGCGTACCAGCCGTGCACGTAGACGGTCGCGCTCGTCTGGCTCGCGCCGGTCGTGAAGCTCACGCTGAGCTGCTGGTACGCCCCGCCGGTGCCCGGGGTCCAGGTGCTGGTCCCGCCGTCCACGCCGATGTAGACGTAACTGCCCTTGACCTGCGCGGAGTAGGTGTACGTGGTGCCGGGCGCCACGCTGACCGTCTGCTTGCACTGCGCGGTGCCGGACGAGCCCGGGGTGCCGGCCAGGGCCCAACTGCCGCTCTTCGCCTGGCCGGTGACGGCCTGGGTGGTGCCCGCGTCACAGCTCCAGCCGGTCAGGTTGCCGTTCTCGAAACCGCCGTTGACCAGGAACTCGCCCGCGTGCGCGGAGGGCGCGAGGGCGACCAGCCCGCCGAGGGCGGCGGTGAGGGCGAGGGTCGCCGTCACGGCGACGAGGGATCTCATGGGGACCGCTCCTTGGGGGGCGAGGAGATGTGCGCATGACAATCCGCAGCAAACAGGTCTGGACCAATCCTGTCAATGGTCCGGACCAGAACACGGCACCGGTGCCCCCGGCGGGAGCCCGGCCGCGGCGCTCAGGCGCGCGGCTTCGACCAGGGCCAGCGCGGCTTCTCCGGCCGGTTCCCCTCGGGGTCGTAGACGAAGACCCACCGCGTACGGCGCTGCGCGCGCGTCCCCGGGCTGGGCTCGCGGTGGTAGACGTGCACGACCGGGGCCGCGCCGTCCGGTTGCGGCACCGGCACCTCGTACACCTTCGGGGGCTGCCCGGTGATGCCCGTCAGCACCCCCAGCACGCGGCCGTCCAGCGGCCCCCCGACGAATTCCGTGTCCTCATGCCTCACGGGGTCAGAGTAGGCCCTAGGGCGGGGCCCGTGTTCATGGAATGGCAGGTGGGAGCAGATGTGCGACGGCCTGTGCGAGCGGCGCGACCCGGCGGGCCAGATCACCTGCGGGGCTGCCCGGGCTCTCCCTCCCCAGGGCGGCCAGCGCGACCTCGGCGGTCTCCTGGTCGGTCGTGGAGCTGACCAGCAGCAGCGCCGTGAAGTGGTCGACCAGCCACCGGCGCAGCTCGTGGGCCGGTGGCTGCTTGCCCTCGTCGATCCAGGTCAGCGACACGGCCTCGACGCTCGCGATCCACGAACGCACCATCATCGCCAGCCGCGGACCCGGCCGGGGGGCGCCCAGGTGCAGGAGGATCTGCTCGGCGGCACTGCGCCGCACCTCGTCCACGATGGCGCCGGTGCGGCTGGTCTCTGCGACGCTGCCGCCGCGCAGCAGCGCGGAGTACGCGGCGTCGTGCTCGTCCACGTACGACAGGTAGCGGTCCAGCGCGTTCGACAGGCGCTGGGTCATCTCGCCCGCCGCGGGCTCCACGAAGCAGTCCCGCAGCTCGTCGGCGGCACTGCGCATGGCGGCCTCGTACAGCTGCTGCTTCCCGCCGGGAAAATAGCGGTACACCAGGGGGCGGGAGACCCCGGCGGCGGCGGCCACGTCGTCGACCGACACGTCCTCGGGGCGGTGGTGCCCGAAGAGCGCCACGGCGGCGGCGAGCAGCTGGGTACGGCGCTGCTCGACGCTCAGCCGGCGGTAGGCGGGGGCGGCGGGCGCCGGCGTCGAACGGCCGTTCATGACCGCCAGCGTATCCGGCCCGCCCGTCGTCCTACCCGAGAAGCCCCGAGCTGCGCCACATCCGGCGTACCCCGCGGCCCTCGAACATGCCGACCTCCTCCAGGAAGTCCATCAGCTTCTTCGCGGACTGCCGCATCACGTCGCGGCGGTGCGGGCTGGTGCGGGCCAGCTCGGCGGCGTACTTCGGGTCCAGCCCCACCGACGCGTACACCTGCGGGCTGATCAGCGACCGGGCGATGACCCGGGCCGCCTCGGCGGAGGAGACCCGGGTGAGGGCCAGCTCCCAGCGCGGCGCCGTCGCCATCTGCCGGCGCAGTTCCTCGCGGGCGTAGCGGATGTGCCGGGCCTCCTCGACCACGTGGATGCGGGTCACGCCGCGGGTCAGCGGCTGCACGCGCTCGTCCGGGAAGGTCAGGCGCTGCATCCAGTCGAGGATCTCCTCGGCCAGCAGGGTGCCGGTGAACGCGCCGGGCGTGGTGGAGACGGTCTTCAGCACCCGGCCGAGGTTGTGGTCCAGCCGGGCCGGCCGGTAGACCGGCGTGCCCAGCCGGGTCACCAGCCGCGCGAACATCTTCGAGTGGCGGCACTCGTCCGCGATCTCGGTCAGCGCGTAGCGCACATGCCCGCTGGTGGGGTCCAGGTCGTAGGAGTGCCGCAGCAGCAACTGCATCAGGATGATCTCGAACCAGATGCCGATCGAGGCCAGCGAGGCCGCTTCGTGCCTGCTCAGCTCGATCCGCTGCTCCTGCGACATGTGCTTCCACAGCGGGGTGTCGTACAGGGAGACCAACTCGGGGGGCCAGAACCACCCGCCGTCCTCGAAGGGGGCGTCCCAGTCGAGCTCGGTGTCCGGGTCGAAGGAGTGCTTCGCGGAGGCGTCGAGCAGCCGCTCCGCCACTTTTTCTCGCGTTGCAAGAGGGGTGCCAGCGGTCATGCTCTTATGAGACTGTGTGTCAGCAAGCTCGTCAAGAGTCGAGGAGGCGCCAATGACGTCGCAGGACCACCTGTGGGAGATCCCGGCCTCCGGAGCGGCCCGCTTCTCCTGGGAGTACGACGACGGGCGCGACCGGCTGCTCGCCCTGTACCAGAAGGGCAAGGACAAGCAGTGGGACGCGGTGACCCGCATCGACTGGGACATCGAGGTCGACCCGTACGACCCGCTCGGCGTCCCGGACCAGAACCTGACCGTCTACGGCACGTCCCACTGGGACAAGATGTCCGAGCAGAACAAGCGCGACCTGCGCCGCGCCTACGCCTCCTGGCAGTTCAGCCAGTTCCTGCACGGCGAGCAGGGCGCGATGGTCTGCGCCGCCCGCATCGTGGAGTCGGTCCCGGACCTCGACGCGAAGTTCTACTCCGCGACCCAGACCATGGACGAGGCCCGGCACGCCGAGATCTACTCGCGCTTCCTGCGCGAGAAGGTCGGCATGGTCTACCCGGTCAACGACTCGCTCCAGGCGCTGCTCGGCGACACCCTGCGCGACTCCCGCTGGGACATGCCCTACCTCGGCATGCAGGTGCTCATCGAGGGCCTGGCCCTGGCCGCCTTCGGCATGCTCCGCGACACCACCGACAAGCCGCTGCCCAAGCAGATCCTCGCCTACGTCATGCAGGACGAGGCCCGGCACGTGGCCTTCGGGCGGATGGCGCTGCGCGACCACTACCGGCAGTTGTCCGACGCCGAGCTGCGCGAGCGCGAGGAGTTCGTCATCGAGGGCTGCTACCTCATGCGCGACCGGCTGCGCGGCGCCGAGGTGCTGGAGGACTTCGGCATCCCCCGTCAGGAGGCCGAGGAGCTGAGCGAGCGGTCGGAGTATCTGACGCTCTTCCGGAAACTGCTGTTCAGCCGCATCGTGCCGTGCGTGAAGGACATCGGCCTGTGGGGCGAGCGGCTGCAGCGCGCCTATGCCGACATGGGCGTCTTCGAGATGGGGGACTCCAACCTCGACCTGCTCATGGCCCAGGACGAGGAGATCGCCGAGAGGCTCGACGCCGAGCGCTTCGCCAAGGAGGAGGACGCGCGGGTCGCCGAGGTCGCCGACACCATCGCGCTGGGCCGGGAGTGAGCCGGGAGTGAGCCGGCCCCGGGGCGGCCGTCAGCCCCGGCCCAGCACCGCCTCCATCACCGCGCGGGCGACCGGCGCCGCGTTGCCGCCGCCGCTGATGTCCGCGCGGTCCGCCGCAGCGTCCTCCACGACGACCGCGACGGCGACCCGGGCGGGGCCGCCGGCGGAGTCCTTCGCCCAGGCGATGAACCAGGCGAAGGGGGTGCCCCGGTTGTTCTCGCCGTTCTGCGCGGTGCCCGTCTTGCCGCCGACCACGGCGTCCGGGATGGCGGCGTTGCCGCCGGTGCCCGACCGGACCACCTCGGTCATCATGGTCTGCATGTCCCTTGCCACCACCGCGTCCATGACCTGCCCGTAGGCCCGGTCGCCGGTGAGCGCGACCGGCAGCCCGGAGCTGTCGGTGGTCCGGTCCACCAGGTGCGGGTACATCAGCGTGCCGTCGTTGGCGACGGCCGCGGCGACCATCGCCATCTGCAGGGGCGTGGCACGGGTGTCGTACTGGCCGACGGAGGACAGGGCCAGCTGCGCGTCGTCCATGCGGCGGTCGAAGACGCTCACCGCGGCGTGCGAGGGGATGCCGAGGGAGTCGTCGTTGAAGCCGAACGCCTCGGCGGTCTCCCGCATCGCGGTCAGGCCGACGTCGTCGCCGAGCTTGCCGAAGACGGTGTTGCAGGAGATGGCGTACGCGTACAGCAGCGGCGCGTCCTCGCAGTCCTCGGCGTCCGACTCGTTGCGCAGCAAGGTGGTCGAGCCGGGCAGCGGATAGGGGTTGGGCGAGTCGGTCGGTGCGTCGATATTGGTGATCGTGCCGTGGGTCAGCGCCGCCACCGCGGTCACCGTCTTGAAGGTCGAGCCCGGCGGGTAGGTCTGGCGCAGCGCCCGGTTGAGCATCGGCTGGTCGCGGTCGGAGGTGAGGGACTTCCACGCCGCGGCGGCCCCGGGACCGCTCCCGGCGATCCGCCCGGGGTCGTACGAGGGGGTGCTCACCAGCGCCAGGATCCGGCCCGTCATTGGGTCGAGGGCGGCGACCGCGCCCTTTTTGCCGCCCAGCGCCTCGTACGCGGCCCGCTGGGCGGCCGGGTCGATGGTGGTGCGGACGTCGCCGGCGGGCTGCGGCTGCCGGGTGATGGCGTTCCACACCGGCAGCGTGGCCAGTTGCGGGGAGGTGCCGGAGAGGATGGCGTCCTCGGCGGCCTCCAGCAGCGTCGTGCCGTACGTCTGGGAGGCGAAGCCGGTGACGGGCGCGTACAGCGGGCCGTCGGTGTAGGTGCGTTCGTAGTCGAGCATGCCCTCGGTGGGGCGCGAGCCGGTCACCGCGTGCTTGCCGACGTAGATATCGCCGCGGGGCCGCTCGTAGCGGGCGATGGCGACCCGGCGGTTGGCCGGGTTCTCGTTGTAGGCCGGGGCGCTGAAGACCTGCAGCCGGGTCGCGTTCAGCAGGAGCGCGACGAAGAGCAGCATGCAGAAGGCGGCGGCCCGGCGGGCGTGCGGGATCACCCCGGCACCGCCGCGTCCGGGCCGGACCCGGGCCGCCGGGCGGTGTCGCTGAGCAGCACCAGCAGCGCGACCATCACCCAGTTGGTGACGACCGAGGACCCGCCCTGTGCCAGGAACGGCATCGGCATACCGGTGAGCGGGATCAGATCGGTGACCCCGCCCGCGATCACGAAGACCTGGAGCGCCCAGATCGAGGCCAGCCCGATCGCCAGCAGCCGCCCGAACGGGTCGCGGATCGCCAGGCCCGCGCGGTAGCCGCGCGCCACGAGCAGCCCGTAGAGCAGGAAGAGCGCGGTCAGCCCGGTCAGCCCCAGCTCCTCGCCCGCGGTGGCCAGCACGAAGTCGGACTTGGCGGCGAAGCCGATGAAGACCGAGTGCCCCTCGCCCAGGCCCGTCCCCAGCAGGCCGCCGGCCGCGAACGCGAACAGCGACTGCGCCAGCTGTCCCGGCCCCTGCCCGGCCTCGATGCTGGCCAGGGGGTGCAGCCAGTCCTGCACCCGGGAGTGCACATGCGGTTCGAGCGAGCCGACCAGGAACGCGCCCGCGCCCGACAGCAGCAGCCCGATCGCGATCCACCCGGTCCGCCCGGTCGCGACGTACAGCAGGATCACGAACAGCCCGAAGAACAGCAGGGATGTGCCCAGGTCGCGCTCCACCACCAGCACGCCCACGCTGATCGCCCAGACCGCCAGCACCGGCCCGAGCACCCGGCCGGTCGGCAGCTGGAGCCGGCGGAAGCGCCAGATGTGGCGGCCGGTGTACGCCAGCGCACTGCGGTTGTCCGCCAGGTACGCGGCGAAGAACACCGCGAGCAGCACCTTGGCGAACTCCCCCGGCTGGAAGGACAGTCCACCGAACCGGATCCAGAGCTTCGCGCCGTTCACGGCAGGGAAGAGGATCGGCGCGACCATCAGCGCGAGCGCGGCCACGACACACACGTACGCGTACACGGCCAGCGACCGGTAGTCCCGCAGCGCGAGGACCACCAGCAGGAACAGCGCGACGCCCGCCCCCGACCAGACCAGCTGCGCGGGCGCGGCGGCGTCCGGGGTGGACAGGTCCAGGCGGTGGATCAGCACCAGGCCCAGACCGTTGAGCAGCACCGCGATCGGCAGCAGCAGCGGGTCGGCGTACGGCGCGCGCAGACGGACGGTCAGATGCGCCAGCAGCGACAGCGCGCCGAGGGCGGCACCATAACCCGCGGCGCCGGGCGGCAGGGTGCCGTCCCGGGCCAGGCCGACCTCGCAGTAGCCGTAGACCGAGATCAGGACCGCCCCGCACAGCAGCCCCAGCTCCACGCCGCTGCGGCGGTGCGGCGGCGCACCGGGCCCGGGCTCCTCCAGGCTCCGCCGGGGGGACTCCCACTCGGGCGAAGCTCTGGGGGAGGGTGCGCTCATGGGCGAAAGGTATCAAAAGTTATCAAAAGAGCATTCCTTTCGGGTCTTCCCGGCGCTGTCGGTGGGCACCGCTACCGTGACGCCATGACCCACAAGGCGCCGACCTCCTTGTCCGAGCTCCCGTACGCGCATGTGCTGGAGCCCTTCACCGAGTCCCGCCTCTTCGTCGAAGAGCGGTACGACACGCTGCATTTCGCCGGGCTCACCCTCGACGACCAGGACGCGGGCGGCGCCCAGTTCCTCGAATGCGCGGTCACCGACTCCGTCCTGAACGGCGGCAGCCTGCGCCGCGGCCGGCTGAACGAGGTATGGCTCCAGGGCGACCGCTTCGTCGGCACCTCGTTCGCCGAGACCAACTGGACCGACGTCACCGCGGACTCGTGCGTGTTCGCCGGGGTCGAGGCCTTCGGGGCGGTGCTGCGGCGCGTGGTCTTCCGCCGCTGCAAGTTCGACTCGGTCAACCTGCGCAGCGCCTCGCTCCACGAGGTCGTCTTCGAGGACTGCGTCCTGCGCGACGTGGACCTGGGCGGCGCGCGGCTCAAGGGGGTCGCCTTCCCCGGCACCCAGCTCGAACGGCTGCGCATCGGCCACGCGGCGTTCGACGCCACCGACCTGCGCGGCACCACGCTCCTCGACATCGCCGACGGCCACGAGTCCCTGCGCGGCGCCGTCATCGGCAGCGCCCAGCTGCTGGACCTCGCCCCGGCGCTGGCGGCCGCCCTCGGCATCGAGGTCCGCGACGACGACCGGGGCACCCGCCGCTGACACGCCGCTGACGCACCGCCGACCATCGACACAGTGACAAATCGACGGCGGAATCCAGGCCACCGTCGGAGAATCACTCTCATGGGAAAGACATACGAACGTATCGACGGGCGCCTGCGCGCCTTCATCGAAGAGCAGCAGATCTTCTTCACCGCCACCGCGCCCCTGTCGGGCGACGGCCATGTCAACCTCTCGCCGAAGGCCCTCGACGGGTCCTTCGCCCTCCTCGACGACCGCACCTTCGTCTACGCCGACCTCGGCGGCAGCGGCGCCGAGACCATCGCCCACCTGCGGGAGAACGGCCGCATCACCCTGATGTGGTGCGCCTTCACCGGGCCGCCGAACATCGTGCGCGTCCACGGGCGCGGCGAGGCGGTGCTCCGCGACGACCCCCGCTGGGACACGTTCATCCCGCACTTCTCCGACGAGGTCCGCAAGCGGACCGACGTGCGCGCGATCATCGTCGTCACCGCCGAACGCATCAGCGACAGCTGCGGGTTCGCCGTGCCGTACATGGACTTCCGCGAGGAGCGGGACCTGCACACACAGCGCTTCTCGCGCGAGACCGACGAGTCCTTCAGCGACTACTGCGCCACCAAGCCCTACGTCGGCGTCAGCCTCGACGGGCTGCCCGGTCTCCCGCTCCCGCTGCCTCCCCGGACCTCGTGACCGCCTGAACCGATACGGACGCGGGGTCCAAGTCGGCGCGGGACGGTTGTGATTGGGGCGCATGAGCGATTCCCGAACGCGCTCTTGCGGCCACAAGATCCCTCTGGCGTACTTGTACGGCCGTATGTCCGGAACGGAGAGGTGGTCCCCCCATGCCCGTACGGCCCGTACGAGGTCGCCACCGCAGACCCCAGCCGCCCGGCCGCCTCTCGCAGATGTCCGTGGCCGTGACGGCCGCGTCCGGTGCCGGGCTGGCGCTGCCGCTGATCGCCGCGACCGGCGCGGGGGCGGCGACGGCCGGCACGTGGGACAAGGTCGCGCAGTGCGAGAGCAGCGGCAACTGGAGCATCAACACGGGCAACGGCTACTACGGCGGGCTGCAGTTCACGCCGTCGACGTGGAAGGCGTACGGGGGGACGAAGTTCGCCTCACGCGCCGACCTGGCCACCAGGGACCAGCAGATACGCGTCGCGGAACGCGTCCTGGACGGGCAGGGCCCCGGGGCGTGGCCGGTGTGCTCGCAGCGCGCGGGGCTGACGCGGGGCGGACCGGAGCCGCGTACGGGGATTCCGGCGCAGAAGAAGACGCGGACGGAACGCCCGGCCGCGCACGAGAAGGTGACGAGGCATCAGGAGGACGTCCGCGAGGCGTCCTACCGGGTCGTCAGCGGGGACACCCTCTCCGGCATCGCCGAGGAGCAGGACGTACGCGGCGGCTGGTCGTGGCTCTACGACGCGAACCGCCCGGTCGTCGGCGCCGACCCGGACCTCATCTTCCCCGGCCAGGAACTGGCGCTGCCCGGCGCGCCGGCCAAGGCCGCACCGCGCACCAAGCCCCCGGCCAAGTCCGGCACCAAGTCCGGCACCAAATCCGCAAGCAAGTCCGGCACGAAGCCCGGTGCCAAGGGCCCTCAGCAGAAGCCCGCGGCGAAGTCCAAGCCCGCCGCGGCCACCACCGCGTTCGTGGCACCGGTCAGCGGATCGATGGGCACCCCCTACCACCGGGCCGGCTCCCACTGGGCCAGCGGCTACCACACCGGGCAGGACTACCTCGTGCCCACCGGCACCTCCGTCAAGGCCGTGGCCGCCGGCACCGTCGTCGAGGCGGGCTGGGGCGGCGCGTACGGGTACCAGGTGGTGATACGGCACGCGGACGGGATGTACACGCAGTACGGCCACCTCTCGTCGCTGACCGTACGGGCCGGGCAGACGGTGTCCGCGGGACGGCAGGTGGGCCGCTCCGGGTCGACGGGCAACACGACCGGGCCGCATCTGCACTTCGAGGTGCGCACCGGCGAGGGCTACGGGACCGACGTGGACCCGGTGGCCTACCTGCGCCGCCACGGGGTGCGGATGTAGGGCGCCGGGGCGGCCCGTGCGGACCGCCCGGGCACCCGCCGCCGGGACGTCAGCGCTCGCGCTCCACCAGGTCCTTGAAGCGCCGCAGATCGTCACGGACCGTCCGTTCGATCGCGCTGACCTGGGCGAAGCCCTTGGGGCCGCCGAACGCCTCGCGCACCTCGCCGGCGTCGTACTCCATGCGGACCTGCACCCGGCTGTGCTTGTCGTCGATCGGCAGCACCGAGCACGTCCCGCTGATCTCCGGGGTGCCGCTGGTGCGCCAGGCCATCTCGCGGGTGGCCCCCCGCGCCTGCGGCCGGTCCGCGATCTCCGTGTCGATGGAGGCGTCGTCGCCGCCGCCGCGGGCCACCTCCAGCCGCGCTCTGCTCTCCCCCTCGGCCGCGGCGTCCAGGACGCCGCCGACGAACTGCGGATACTCGCCCACGCTGTGCAAGTGCTTCCACGCCACCTCGGACGGAACGCCGAGGTCGATCTGTTCCTCGAGTCTGCTCATGGGATGCCACCTGCCTTCCACCTTCCAGCCTGCGCCCGCGGCGTCGCACCCGCCACGTTGCAGGCCGCTGCCCCGGGCGGCGGACCGCCCGGGGCAGCGGCAGGTCAGGCGACGCTGCCGATGGACTCCGGCGTGACGGACGCGGCCGTCGTCGGCATCACCGCGAGCACGGTGTCCAGGACCTCCGTGACCGCCTCGGTCACCGCGACCCGCCCGCCGAGGCGCGGCGCGGCGACCAGGCCCGCGTCGCCGTCGAGCAGCAGGCGCACGGCGGCCCAGGGCAGGTTCACCCCGGTGAAGGCCGTCTGGAAGATCCCGGCGGAGGGCCGGGGATTGGCCTCCAGCAGGACCGGCTCCCCGAAGCGGTGCCGCAGTTGCACATTGGAGAGGTACGCGAGGCCGAAGTGGGCGACCAGCCGGCGCGCGATGTCGGTGATGCCCGGGTCGTCCAGCAGCAGCCGGTAACGGCCCTCCTTGGCACGCGGTATCGCGGCGAGCAGTTCGCCGCCGCGGGTGGACAGGCAGTCGACGCTGACCTCGGGACCCTCCAGGTAGGGCATGACGATCAGCGGGGGCACGTGCTCGCCCTCGTCCGCCGCCTGCTTCATCGCCTGGGCGACCGCGTCGACCGAGGCCATGGGACGGGCGGGTTCCAGCAGGTCGCGGAGGACCATCGGCCGGTCCTCCAGGATGCGGAAGCCGAAGGCGGAGAACTCGCCCGCGGGCTTGAAGCAGAGCGTCTCGCCGGTCGCCGACAGTTCCTCCACGGCCGTCCGCAGACCGTCGGCGTCCCCGACGACCCGCCACGGCGGCACCGGGATGCCGGCGGCGAGCGCCTCCTCATAGGTACGGCTCTTGCTGGTCAGCACCTTGACCGAGCGCGGTGGTGAGCACATCAGCCGGGTGCCCACGGCCGCGAACTCCTCCGTCAGGCCCGCCAGCGCGCTCAGCCGCCGGGGCGGGATGAGCACGTCGATCGCGTGCCGACGGCAGAAATCGAGGGCGAAGTCGGCGTAGACGGGATCGGCGACATGACGGGGTTCGACCTCGGCCACGTCGCACGCGCCGAGCGCCGCCGCGGTCGGATCGACATTGGTGCCGTAGATGCGGACATCCACGGCGTCGGGGTTCCCGCGCAGCATGGCCATCACCTGTGTGGTGGCCACCCCCGCGCTGCTGAGCCATATTCGGAGGGCTATCGGAACGCTCCCCTCAGTGCAGGGACGGCCGGCCGTGGGCATGCTGCGGCACGGGCTTCCGCCGTTCGGGATCATGTGTGAGGCGGATCATACTGCCGTTCGATGACGTCGGTGTTTCCGGTCCGCGGAGCGTACGGAACGAACACACGGCGCGCCGTCACCCGCTCGCCCCACGGGGCGAGCGGCGCGGGAACGGCGGGCGAACGCTGGAAGGCGACCTCCATCCCTTCCGCGAAAGAGGGACGACGCCACCATGGACATCGACACCGACCCGATCCCCCGCACCCCGCCCCGCCCCCGACGCATACGCACGGCCGCACCCCTGACCGCGGTGCTCGCCGCGGCGGCCCTGGCCGCCGGGCCCATCGCCGCCTCCACTGCCGCCGCGGCCCCGGGCGACGGCCGCACGGGCGGCGGCGGCAAGCCGACCGTGGTGCTCGTGCACGGCGCCTTCGCCGACGCGTCCAGCTGGGACGAGGTCGTCCGCCGCCTGGAGGGCGAGGGATACGACGTGATCGCCCCCGCCAACCCGCTGCGCGGCCTGACCAACGACTCCACGTACATCGCCAGCGTGCTCAGGAGCATCAAGGGCCCGATCGTGCTGGCAGGCCACTCCTACGGCGGCGCCGTGATCAGCGAGGCGGCCGCGGGCAACCCCGACGTCAAGGCGCTGGTCTACGTATCGGCCTTCATGCCGGACCGTGGCGAGACGCTTGCCGCACTGGGCGCGAAGTTCCCGCAGACCCGTCTGGGCGACGTGCAGCGCATGGTGCCCTACCGCGACGCGACCGGCAGCGGAGTCGACGTGTACATCCGGGACGCGAGCTTCCACAGCGTCTTCGCCGCCGACCTCCCCGCGGCGCGGGCCCGGCTGATGGCCGCCGAGCAGCGGCCCATCGCCACCACGGCCTTCACCCAGGCGGCGACCGGCGCGGCCTGGCGGACCGTGCCGTCCTGGGCCCTGGTCGCCACCGAGGACCACGCCATCAACCCCGCCCTGGAACGCTACGAGGCCGAGCGCGCCGGCTCCCACACCGTCGAGGTCGGTTCCTCGCACGTCGCGATGATCTCCCACCCCGACGTGGTGACCCGCCTCATCCGCGAGGCCGCCGCCTCCGCCGCCTCGCCCGCCGCGGCCACCTCCGGCGCCCCCGCGCTCGCCGACACCGGCTGGCGCGAGACCATCGTGACCGCCATCGGCGGCATCGCGGGCGCCGCACTCATCATGGGCGGCGTCTTCCTCGCCCTGGCCCGCAAGTCCCGCGGCTGACCGGCTCCGGTGGGCGGATGCGGTCGTACGATGCCCTCCGCCCACCGCGGGGCGTCAGCCCTCGCGCACGGCGATCGCGGCCAGGTGGTCCGCACCCGCGGCGACGTCGTGGACCTGCCAGCCGGCGGGGCCGGGCGGCGGCGTCGCAGCGGTGCCGAGGTAGTCCGCGGACAGGTCGCGCGAGAGTCCGGTGCCCAGGGCCTTGAGGTACGCCTCCTTGCGGACCCAGGCGCGGGCGAAGGCCGCGGCGCGTTCCGGTTCGGCGAGAGCCTGGAGCTCCGCGACCTCGCGGGGGTGGAGGGTCTGCCACACGCCGTCCGCGGCCGGGCCCCGGGGCACCTCCTCCACGTCGGCCCCGACCGTGCCCGCGGCGAAGGCGAGCAGCGACAGTCCCCGGGTGTGCGAGAGCGAGAAGTGCGGCCGGCCCTCGGGCACCGCGGGCCGGCCGTGGGGGCCGCCGCAGGTCGGGCAGGTCTCGCGGACGAACGTCACCGCGCCGGGTGCCGTGCCGAGGTACGCGCCGAGCAGCATGCGAAGGGCCACGTGCGCGGACACGTAGGCGTCCCGGTCGTGGTCGAAGTGGAACGCGGCCGCGCGCCGGCGTTCCCCGGCGTCGAGCACGTCCGGCGCGAGCCGGGCGGCGCCCGCCGCGGTGGCGGCGCTGTCCACCAGCCACAGCCGGGGCGGCTCGCCGGGGCCGGGCGGCGCCGGGTCGGACGGCGGCGCCCCCGGGTCGAACCGCTGCGCAACGAGCGTCACGGCCGGCCCGCCGCTTCGTCGGTTTCGTCTGCGTCCCGCGCGCCCCGGACGATCGCCGGCGCCTCGACCTCCAGCAGCAGCTCGGGCCGGAAGAGGGCGGCCACCTGTACCGCGGTGCTGGCCGGGGGGCGGGCGGTGTCGATGTGGGCGTCCCGCGCCTCGCGCACTGCGGGCAGCACGGCGATGTCCGTGACGAAGAAGGTCAGCTTGGCGACGTCGCCCCAGCCCGCTCCGGCAGCCGCCAGGCAGCGTCCGAGGTTCGCGAAGACCTGGCGCGCCTGCGCCGCCGCGTCGCCGGGGCCGACCACCTCGCCGTCGGCGTCCAGCGCGATCTGCCCGGAGATCGCCACGAAGCGGCCCTCGCCCAGGACGACGTGGCTGTAGCCGTTGCCCGGGGCGACCCCGTCCGGCGCGGCGATGTGGGTGAGGTGCGACATGGGTTCCCCCCGGCGACGTACGACGTGCGGCGACGGTCCATGATCCCGCACGTCGTCGCGGGCCGGCGATCGGCCTACGTCACAGCAGGTGTCATTGGGGAGTCATTCTCTGGGCATAAATGGTCATAAGGTGCGGAGACAGGAGGTTCCCCACATGTCCCACTCCGAAACGTACGAACTCACGTTCCCCGTTTCCGGTGACACCGTGGTCGTCCGGCGCACCGAGCGCAAGGGTGCCGGCGGGCACCCCGTATACAGCGACGACACCGGCATCGTGCAGGCGGAGATAAGCGACCGCGGAGAAGTGCGCATGCTCGCCACCGGCGGGCATCAGCGTCCCGACATGCCCTCGCGCGCCAGGCCGTACTGACAGGCGGCGGCGGTCACCGCGCGATCGGCGGCCGTCCCGCAGAACGCCCGCCCGTCGGGCCCCGTCCGGCAGGAGCGCCGCCCGCACCGACCCCGCGGCGCCCTCCGGTACCGGCTGCCTGCCGGGCGCGCCCATGTCCGTGCCATGTCCGTGCCATGCCGTGACCGCGGCCGCGTCGCCGGCGCCATCTCACCGCTGACGTCGAGCGGCCGGGCGTACCGTGCGGCCGGGTAGACCGTTGCGGCCCGCTGCGGTCAGGCCTGCGCCTGCGCGCCGTCGAAGACCTTGTCCAGGAAGGCCGCCAGATTGGCCCGCGCACGCTCCACGCGCTCCTCGGGCGTCAGCGTCTCCTCCATGCGTCGCACCAGGGCCGAGGTCTTCTTCCCGCGTACGTACAGCGAACAGGCGAGGTCGGCGCAGATGTAGGTGCCGACGGTGTTGCCCTGGCGGCCGGACGGGCCGACCTTCGGCGCGGTGAGCAGGTCGACGCCGGAGCTCGCGTGCGAGGTGAGGCAGATGGAGCACAGGCTCGTCCTGAGCAGGCTCCTGCGCGCGGCGGAGGGCGCGCGCATCGACAGGCCCACCATGCGGCCGTGCCGCTCGGCGACCAGGTATCCGCGGTCCGGGGCCCCCTGGTCGCGCCACCCGAGGAAGTCCAGATCCGCCCACGGCAGCTCGGCCAGGTCCCGCGGCAGGCCGGCCCGGCGCGCCTCGCCCTTGGAGCAGTTGACGAACGCGTCGCGGATCTCGGTCTCGGTGAGCGGGTCCATGGTGCCGGAAGCTAACACCGGCGCGCGCCGGCTGTCGCGGGAATTTCGGGCGGTGCGCGTTCGCGTTCGCGTACGCGCACACGACGGTGCCGGGCGTCCCCCCGCGGGATCGCCCGGCACCGTCGTCGCCCCGTGTGTCAGCCGATGTCGGCCCCGTACACCTGGAGCGCGTCCGTGACCGGCTGGAAGAAGGTCTCCCCGCCGCCGTTGCAGTCACCGCTGCCGCCCGAGGTCAGGCCGAGGGCGGTGCTGCCGGAGAAGAGCGCGCCGCCGCTGTCGCCCGGTTCGGCGCAGACGTCGGTCTGGATGAGCCCGGAGACCGAGCCCTCCTGGTAGTTGACGGTCGCGTCGAGCCCGGTGACCGTGCCGCTGTGCACCTGGGTGGTGCTGCCGCTGCGCTGCACCGCCTGGCCGACGGTGGGCAGCGCGGCGCCCGTGATGGCCTGCGTCGAGCCGTTGTAGAGGTCGACCGCGCTCGGGTGGGCGACGCCGGTGCCGGTGTACCTCACCAGCGCGTAGTCGTGGCCGGGGAAGGTCGCGGCCTCCACCGAGCCGATCTCGGAGCCGCCGGGGGAGTCCGACCAGCTCGTGAAGGCGACGCCGCAATGGCCCGCGGTGAGGAAGTACGGCTGCCCGTCCTTGACGACGTTGAAGCCCAGCGAGCACCGGGCGCCCGAGGCGTGGATCGCGTCGCCGCCGGCGACGAAGGGCTTGAACGCGCCCTTGGAGCGGTGGATCCGGGCCGTGCCGGCGCCGAGGCCGTCCACCGCCTTGTCCAGGCGGGCCATCTCCGCGGCCGAGACGGTCGCGTCGGCGGTCACCACCACCTGGTTCGTGCGCGGGTCGATCGCCCAGGCCGTGCCCGGGACGCGCGCCTTCGTGCCCAGGGTGCGGGTGGCGGAGCGCAGTTCGGCCGTGCTGTTGCCGACGGTCTTCGCCACGGCGCCGGCCGCGCGGACCGTGTCGGCGGCGTCGCCGTCGAGCACGTTGACCACCAGGCGGCGGGTGGCGGCGTCGTAGTACGAGCCCGCCGTGTCAGCGGCGCCGAGCCGCGAGGTGAGGCGGTCGGCCAGTGTCAGGGCCGATGCGGCGCTGAACGTCTTCGGGGCGGCCTCGGAGGAGGGGGGCTGCGAGGTCGCCGCGTTGGCCTGCGGCAGCAGGATCGCCGCCGCCAGCACGGCGGTGGCGCCGGTGCCGGCGAGTACGGCCTTCCGCCTGGATATGCGTCGGTGCTTCAAGTCCTGTACCTCCGGTGGGGGGACGGGTCCGCTCGACTGCGGCGCACCCGGGAGATCTTCCGGTCGCAGGCACCGCATTCCGCAAGGAATGCATGTCCACGCCAAGCAATGGCGTCGAGATTCCGAGGCGTTTCCGCGACCGGCAAGGCCCGGTCGGGGTCTGCACAGCCGTCACACAGGACATCCCGATTCCCTTGGAGGAACCTTTCCTCGACCATCGGAACCCGGCCATCCGCTTCCCCCGGCGCCGCGCGGACCGCCCAGGCCCGACCACGGGCGCTCACGCCCGCCCCGCACGTCCCGGCGCCGTGGGCGTCGGCGCAGGCCCACGCTCGTCAACAGCCGCCCTGGCGCCGCGTGTTCGGGGCCTCCGGAGCACTCCCGTGACGCCCCGCGGGCCCCCGGTCCGCTCCGCATGATTCATGGCCAAAGCCCACGTTTTTCCTGCGTGATTCCGGCGTTCCGCCGCCGGGGCAGGGGTAGGAGCCGGTCAGTGGGGATGGCCGAAAAGCATTCCTGGCCCGTTGTCCGGGCCGGGAGGGGGAGCACGTGGTGGACAAGGCGACGGCGTACGCATGCACGCACACTCCGGCACCGGAGGCCCCCGCGGGCACCCTGCCGGTGCCGGCCGCGGCGACGGTCCGCGTCCCGGGGCCCTCGTCGTTCAACCCGGCTCTGTGGCAGGTGGAACCGCAGGTCGCGGCCTGGGCGCGGCGCACCGGACTGCTGTCGGAACGGACCGCGGAGCAGGCCCGCCGCGAACGGCACGCGGCCATGGCCGCCCATGTGTGGCCCTGGGCGCCGACCCACCGGCTGACCGAACTGGCCCGGCTGACCCTGTGGATGTTCGCCGTCGACGACCGCAGCGACGCCGGTGAGCGGGACCCCGCGGCGGTCCACGCCGAACTGGACGCCATGGTCCGCACCATCACCTTCGCGGTCCCGGCGGTACCAGCTATCGCGGCGGTCCCGGCGTCGGCCGCGCCGGCCGTACGCGCCCTGGCCGACACCGTGCCGCGGATCGGCGCGGCCATGGGACCGGCCTGGCGCGACCGTTTCCATCGCCACCTGATCGCCTGGCTGCGCACCAACCAGGACATGCTCCGGCACCGCGCCGACCGCGCCGTGCTCACCCCGGAGGCCTACGCCGCCTGGCGGCGGGTCTCCGGCGCGACCGGCTGGTTCTTCGACCTCATCGAGTACGCCGAGGACGCGGAGCTCACACCGGCCGAGTGGTCCGCCCCCACCTGCCGCCAACTGCGCGAGGCCGCCGCCGACGTCATCGGCTGGACCAACGACCTGTTCTCGCTCGACAAGGAGCTGGCGAGCGGCGAGAGCGCCAACCTCGTGCTCGTGCTGCGCCACCACCGTCGGCTGCCGCTGCGTGAGGCCGTCGCCGAGGCCCAGCGCCTGCACGCCCACCGCGTCGCCGAACTCGCCGCCGCCGGCCGCGCCCTGCGCGCCGAGCCCACCACCCCCTCCCGCCGCACCGCGCTCCGCCGCTACACCGACGGCATCCACGCCTGGGCCCGCGGCTTCCTCGACTTCTCGCGCGAATCCGCCCGTTACGCGGCCACCTAGGACCCGGGTCAAGGGGCCGGACGGTTTCCGGCCGCCGCACCGGCTTGTTAGGTTCTTGACCGGCCTTGGGGGGCGGCGCTCGGTGACTGGGAGGGTGTTCTGATGGAGGATGCTGCGCCGCTGGATCTGGTCGGGGTGGACCCCGAGGCGGAGAAGGCCTATCGCCACCTGCTGGCGCGCGGCGGCGGGACCGTCGACGACGTGGTGGCCGCGCTCGGGGTGACGTATCCGGAAGGGCTGGCGCTGCTGGAACGGCTGCACCGCTTCGGGCTGGTCAGCCGTCGTACCTCGGGGGAGTTCCTCACCGTCGATCCCCGGCACGCGCTGCGGGCGCTGGTGGAGTCGCGCGAACGGCAACTGGCCTCGGTACGCGACGCGGCGGGCTCCCTCGGCGCGATCTTCGACACCGCGAAGCGGGCCAGGAACGGCGGCCACGGGACCCTCGTGATCAGCGGGCCGGAGGCGGTCGGCGACCGCTACTACCGGCTGAAGCAGGCCGCGCGCGCCGAGATCTGCTGCCTGGACCGCCCGCCGTTCCTGCTGGTCCCGAACGCTCCGATCGACGAGGCGGCGGTGGGCCGCGGGGTACGGGTGCGTGCCGTCTACGCGGCCGCCAGCTTCGTCGCGGACGGCGGCTGGCAGGAACTGGGCAGCCTGGTGTCGCGGGGCGAGGAGGCCAGGATCACGCCGACGCTGCCGATCAAGCTCGCCATGGCCGACCGGTCGGCCGCGATGGTGTCCCTGAGCCTTGCCGCCGGGAACACCGACTGCCTCTACACCGAGTCGCCCCCGCTGCTGGAGGCACTCGCGGAACTCTTCGAGCGCTACTGGGCGGCCGCCTCGCCGCTGGCAGGCACCCCCGGCCCCGGTGACCCGCTGCCCTCCCCGGCCGGTCCCATGGAGAAGGACCGCAAGCCCACGGACGAGGAGCGCAATCTGCTCGCGCTGTTCGCGGCGGGCGTCAAGGACGAGGCGATCGCCCGGCAGTTCGGCATCTCGTCACGGACGCTGCGCAGACGTATTCAGGACCTTTACGCGGAATTGGGGACGTCCAGCCGTTTCGGCGCCGGCGTCGCCGCGGCGCGCCGCGACTGGGTCTGAACGCGGCGGCGATTCCCCACTGTCGCTCAACTGACCTGCTGGAAAGCAGTAATTGACGGTACGTCAATGCGGGTCAATATGTTCGTAACAAAGCGCGGGAATTGCCGCGGGGGAACTGCCGTCTGTCCACTTGAGGACAATGGCCCTCAAGGGACATGACCTCTTCTTTACAGCGAGGCAAAAGGATGGCTGACTACGCACATCTTTCGCACGCCTAGCCTTTTGAGGTTCCCTTGCGCATACCTCCGTCCCCCAGACGCGGGCTGACAGTCACGGCCGCCGTCCTCGTGGCGCTGACGACCACCGGGCCCGCGGCGTCAGCCGAGGCCTCCGCCCCCACGCCCCCGACCGCATCGACCGCCGGACGTCCCGATGCCGCGGGAACCGTCACGCTGATCACCGGCGACAAGGTCGAGGTGACCGTCAGCCAGGGCCGCACCACCGCGACCGTCTCCGATCCGCTGGGCAGGCCGAGCGGCGCCCATGTCATGTCGGTCGGCCCCGACACCTACGTGTACCCCGACGCCGCGCTGCCCTACATCGCGTCGGGCGCGCTCGACGAGCAGCTGTTCAACGTCAGCGAGTTGCTGAAGGACGGCTACGACGACCGCCACAGCGACCGGCTGCCGCTGATCGTCACCTACACCGGCGCCGATGCCGCCGCCCGCGCCCGCAGCGCGAAGACCCCGGACGGCGCGCGCAAGACCCTGACGCTCAGCAGCATCCAGGGGGCCGCGCTGTCCGCCGACCATGCGCGGGCGACGGACTTCTGGTCCTCCCTCACCGGTGCCCCCAAGACCGCTGCGGGGACCCGGTCGTCGTCCGGGCGGCTGACGGGCGGGATCGCCAAGGTGTGGCTGGACGGCAAGGCCGAGGCCACGCTGTCCGACACCACCGCGCAGATCGGCGCGCCCGAGGTCTGGGCAGGCGGGGACACCGGCCAGGGCGTCGACGTCGCCGTCCTGGACACCGGGATCGACGCCGCGCACCCGGACTTCGCGGGGCGCATCGCCGCTTCGGAGAGCTTCGTGCCGGGCCAGGACGTCACCGACCGGCACGGTCACGGCACCCACGTCGCCTCGACGGTCGCCGGCACCGGCGCCGCGTCCGACGGCAAGGAGAAGGGCGTCGCCCCCGGCGCCTCGCTGCACATCGGCAAGGTCCTGGACAACGACGGCAGCGGCCAGGACTCCTGGATCCTGGCCGGCATGGAGTGGGCGGCCCGCGACCAGCACGCGAGGATCGTCAGCATGAGCCTGGGCGGTGCCCCCACCGACGGCACCGACCCGCTGAGCCAGGCCGTGAACCGGCTCAGCGCGGAGACCGGGGCGCTGTTCGTCATCGCCGCCGGCAACTCCGGCCCGGAGGCGTACAGCATCGGCGCACCGGGCGCGGCCGACGCCGCGCTGACGGTCGGCGCGGTGAACGGCCCGGGCAAGGGCGTGGACCAGCTGGCGGAGTTCTCCAGCCGCGGCCCGCGCGTCGGCGACAACGCCGTCAAGCCCGACCTGACCGCCCCCGGCGTCGACATCCTCGCGGCCCGCTCCCAGTACGCCCCGGAGGGCGAGGGGGCGTACCAGACGATGAGCGGCACCTCCATGGCGACGCCGCATGTCGCCGGCGCCGCCGCCCTGCTGGCGGCGAAGCACCCGGACTGGAACGGGCAGCAGCTCAAGGACGCGCTGGTCAGCACGACAGCGAGCACCCGGCGGTTCAGCCCCTACCAGGGCGGCAGCGGCCGGCTCGACATCGCCGCGGCCGTGAAGGCCACCGTGGTCGCGTCCGGGGCCGCGTTCGCCCAGGTCCGCTACCCGTACACGCCCGGCCAGACGGTCCGCAGGGACGTCACCTACACCAACACCGCGGCCGAGCCGGTCACCTTGGACCTGGGCCTGGTCGCGGACAACATCCCCGACGGGCTGTTCACGCTCACCGACACCCGGCTGACCGTGCCCGCGCACGGCGCGGCCACCGTCGGCGTCATCACCCACCTCGACCTGGCCGCGGACAACGCCGCCTACACCAGCCAGCTCACCGCCACCGGCCCCGACGGCGCGGTCCGCGCCCGTACGCCGGTCGGCGTGAACAAGGAGGGCCGGCGCGTCAAGCTGTCGCTCACCTCGAAGGACCGCAAGGGCGGCGGCCTGCCCGGCACCCTCGTGCTGAAGGACGTCGACCGGAACACCATCCCGAAGGTGTACACCGTCGACTCCTCCGGCACCCTGGACCTCAGCCTGGTCCCGAGCAACTACGCGGCCTGGATGTACGCCGACGTCCCCGGCGTCGACGGCACGCACACGCTCGGCCTCGGACTGTTCTCCGCGCCGCAGGTCGACCTCAACGACGACCGGTCGCTCGCCTTCGACGCCGCCGACCTCCACCGGGCCGCGGCGTTCACGCCGCAGCCGACCGCCAACAGCTTCATGCGGGTGGACCAGTACCGGTCGAACGCCGATCTGTACCCCTTCCTGGACAGCTACATGCCGGAGTACTGGCGGTACGACAGCCTCTGGGCGGCCCCGACGCCCAAGGTGACGCACGGCTCGTACACCTTCGCCACCCGCTGGCGGCAGATCCAGCCGCCGCTGACCCTCTCCCTGGGCTCCGGGACCTACACCAGCGCCGTCGTGCAGAGCATGTCGCCCGTGCTGCCCGAGGGCAGCGGCGCGTACCGGGCCGTCTGGGCCGGGACCGGTTCGGCGGCGGAGTTCGCCAAGGTCAAGGTCCGCGGCCAGGTCGCGGTCGTCCGCCGCAGCGACGCGGTGTCCGCCCCCGACCAGGCGGCGGCCGCGGCGAAGGCCGGCGCGAAGCTGCTGCTGATCCTCAACGACGGCTACGGGAAGCTGGACCCCTGGGCCGACCTGTCCGACGCCGCTCCGCTGCCGGTGGCCTCGCTCGGCACCGACGAGAGCATCCGTCTGCGGAGCCGTCTCAGCTGGCCCGGATCAGGACCGCTGAAGGTCGTCTCGCACCCGCACCCGCACTATCTGTACGACCTGGTCCGGCACTACGGCGGAGCGATCCCCCGGACGCTGACGTACCGGCCCGGCCCGGGCGAACTGGCCAGGATCGACGAGTCGTTCCGGGACACCAGGCAGGGTGAGGCGCTGCAGATACGTGAGGACCTGTCGGTCGACTTCCAGAGGCCGCTGGGCAGTGTGCCGACCCCGGTCGCGGCCCAGTCCGCGCTCACCTCGTGGGTCACGGCGGGCTCCGGCGTCACCTGGGTCTCGGGCGCGGGCATGAGCGACCTCGCTCAGGGCGGTCCGCCGCGTTCGTACAAGGCGCGCAGCACGTCCAAGGAGACCTGGTTCGCACCCGTCGTGCACCCGCGGCTCCTCAACGACTCCACCCGCACCTCCCCCTTCAGGGTCGGCGACATCATCAGCTCGTCGTCGGTGAGCGCCTGGGGCGACTCCGGCGGCCACGCGGGCGTCGTCTGGGCCGACGGGAACACCTCGAAGGTCTCGCTCTACCAGGGCACCCAGCTGCTCGGTGAGACGGCCAACGACGGGATCTTCTCCGTCGAGGGCCTCCCCACGGAACCGAAGCCCTACCGCTTTGTGGTGGAGGGGCAGCGCAACCTGCCGGGCCGGCCCTACTCGACCCGCACCCGCACCGACTGGGGGTTCATCTCCGGCACCACGGACCACACCGTGATCACCGCCCTGCCGCTCATCCAGCTGGACTACGCGGTGGCCACCGACCTGTCCGGCCGGGCCGGCCGGCGGGCCGCGGTGTCCGTCACGCCCTCACACCTCAAGGGCGCGGCAGGCTCCGGCACGATCCGCGCCGTGACCCTGGAGGTCTCCTACGACGACGGCGCCACCTGGCACCGGACCACGCCGCGCCACAAGGGCGCGGACTGGACGGCGTCGCTGAACGCGCCGTCCAAGGCCCGGTTCGCGAGCCTGCGCACGACGGCGAAGGACGCCAAGGGCAACACCGTGAGCCAGACCGTGATCCGCGCCTTCGGCCTCAAGTAGGTCCGCGGGACTGACCGTTGGGCCCCTGTCCGCTGCGACGCGGACAGGGGCCCACGTCGTTGTCGGCGTCCGGCGGTCCGCACGGCGGTCATCCGGCGGGACTGAGGTCCTTGTGGATCGCGCGGGCCACCGCCTCGACGGTGGAGACGCCGGCGGCCATCGTCTTGTTGTCGTGGGTGAGCACCGTGATCGTGTAGTCGTGCCCGCCGCCGGTGAAGGCGCCCAGGCTGTGCACCCGCCAGCCGTGTGTGGCGCGGGACAGCCAGCCGTTCTTGACGTGGACCACCGCGGTGGCCGGTGCGCCCGCCGGGGTGCCCCAGCGCTGCGAGGCGATGACCTTGCTCATCAGCTTGAGGGTGTAGGTGCGCGCGTTGTCGTTGAGCACGGTGTTGTGCGCGGTGACCAGGTCCATCAGCTTCTGCTCGTCGCCTGCCGTGATCTGGGTCAGGCCCCAGTAGCCGTTGCTGCCCGGCACCGTCCGGGTCATCCCGGCCGCGGACAGGAAGCCCTGGACCTTCGCCACACCGAGCTGGTTCCACAGCGTGGTCGTCGCGTCGTTGTCCGACTGCGTGATCATCTTGCTGGCGAGGCCGGTCTCCCGCGCGGTGAGGTAGCGGCCGTGCAGTGTCGCGTCTCGCAGCAGCGTCGCCAGGACGATGACCTTGACGGTGCTGGCGGAGTCGAACCGCTGGTCCGCCCGGAGCGAGCACGTCGTGTTCGTCGTGCGGTCGTGCAGGGACAGCGCGGTGAGGGCGGCCCGGCCGTTGAGGGACGCGGTGATGTCCCGCTGCAGCTTCGCCGCCAGCCCGGCCTTCCCCGAGGCGCAGGTCACCTGTGGCGTCGCCGCGACGGCGTCCGCCGCCCCGGCGCCCACGAGTACGGGAACCGCCATGCCGGCGACGATCGACGCGGCCATGAAGCGCCGGGATATTCGTATTCGTCCCACATGTTTCACATGTCCCATATGTCTTCGCCCAATCTCCGGTTGCTGTCGGCCGGGTCGACTGACCAGTGTGGGCGCACGGGTGTACGAGGCGGGATGTGACGTCGGTTACGCCGGAGCCTGCCGGCCGAAGGCCCCGGCGGGCCCTCCGCGGCGGTCGTGACAGGGCCCCGGCGGCAGCCCGTACCGGATCGCCGGAGCCGGGGGAATCGCCGGCCGCGCGGTCTAGCGCACGCCGCGCGGCCGGAACTGGATGCTGATCCGCGGACCCACCGCGCGCGTGCTCTTGGGCACCGCGTGTTCCCAAGTGCGCTGGCACGAACCGCCCATGACGATGAGATCGCCGTGCCCGAGCGGCAGCCGGACCGCCGCGGCGCCGCCGCCGCGCGGACGGAGCGCGAGATCGCGGGGGTCGCCGACGGAGAGGATCGCGACCATCGTGTCGTGCGTGGCGGACCGCCCGGTGCGGTCCCCGTGCCAGGCGACACTGTCGCGTCCGTCGCGGTAGTAGCAGAGCCCGGCTGTGACGAAGGACTCGCCGAGCTCGCGGGCGTAGTGCGCGTCGAGGGCGTCCCGGGCCTCGTCGAGGACGGGGTGGGGGAGCGGTGCGTCCTCCCCGTAGAAGGAGAGCAGCCGCGGGACGTCGACCTCCCGCTCGTACATCTGCCGCCGCTCGGCCTTCCACGGGACGGAGCCGGCCAGCTCGCCGAAGAGCGCGTCGGCTCCCTGGAGCCAGCCGGGCAGCAGGTCGATCCACGCGCCCGCGCCGAGGACCGTCCGCCGCGCGTCGTCCAGCGGGCCGAGACGGATGTCGTCGGTCTGGTCGAAGAGCGAACCCTGCAGCGGTGCGGTCATGGATCCAGCGTAACCGTTCATCCGAACAAGTGAGCTATTAATCGAACGTGGCGAGCCGCAGCCACTCCTGCCCTTCCAGCCCCTCCAGCCGCGCCGGATCGGCCAGGATGTCGATCTCCACGATCCGGCCGCCGGTGATCGTCAGACTCATGACCGCCGTCAGCCGCCCCTCCGGCGCGGTGACGATGCCGAAGGTCCCGTTGACCAGCGCGAGCCGCGTGAACGGCGCGAAGCGCCGGAACAGCATCGCCCGCCCGGCCACCGTGCGCGCCCCGCGCACCTCCCGCGACAGCCCGAGCGGACCCGCCCCGGTGTCCGCCCGCAGCACCACGTCCGGGTGGAGCAGCCCCACCAGCGCCTCGAAGTCACCCGCGCGGGACGCCGCCATGAACGCCTCGACGACCTCACGCTGCAATGCCAGGTCCGCGTCCGGCACCGGCGCCGAGCCCCGTACGCGGCGCCGCGCGCGGCTCGCCAGCTGACGGGCGGCGGCCGGCGTACGCCCCACCATCGGCGCGATCTCCTCGAACGGCACCGCGAACATGTCGTGCAGCACGAACGCCAGCCGCTCCGCCGGCGACAGCGTCTCCAGCACCACCAGCAACGCCAGCCCCACCGAGTCCGCGAGCAGCGCCTCGTGCTCCGGGTCCCCGGGACCGTCCTGCGGCCCCACCACCGGATCGGGCACGCGCACCTCCAGCGGCTGCTCGCCCCGCGAGATCCGCGAGCGCAGCATGTCCAGGCACACCCGGCCGACCACCGTGGTCAGCCAGCCGCCCAGGTTGACGATGCCGTCCGCCCCCGAGCGGCTGAGGCGCAGCCACGCCTCCTGCACGGCGTCGTCCGCCTCGCTGAGCGAGCCCAGCATGCGGTAGGCGACCGCCCGCAGGTGCGGCCGGTTCTGCTCGAAGCGCCGGGCCAGGAACTCGTCGTCGTCCATCGGTCCCATTCTTTCGTCGCGTTCCGTCGGTGCGATGACGAACCGGCCCGGACCGATGTGACAGGGCAGTGCTGACGGCCGTCCGCCGTGCCGCCGCTCACCACCCCGACATCAGATGACCGAGGTGGGAGGAGCGACGCGCCACGCCGAGCAGCGCCTGGATGTGGCCGCCCGCCTGGTCGGCACTGGTCAGCGGTGTGGCGAACGGCAGCCGGACGTCACGGTGGACGCGGGGGTACTCGATGCGCAGGGTGATCCCGTACCGGTCGACGGCCAGCGGCAGTACGCGCTGCGCCCCGGGCGCGGGCACCGGACGCACCAGGCGCATCAGCAGCGGTACGAGCTCCTGGTGGTCGTCCATCAGATGCGTCAGCATGCCCGCCTCGCAGGTGGCCAGGGGGTCGGCGTCCGCCGCGACCAGTTCCTCCAGCTCGATCGTGCTCCGCCCGTCCTCGGTCTCCAGGACCGCCTGGGCGAACTCCATGCACTGGCCGTCGCCGGCGTCCGCGCGGTAGGGGGCGGCCAGCCGGCCGGTGACCGTGACGCGGGCGCGCACCCGTTCGCGGACCGGGGTCGGCGCGACATCGGTGAACTCCAGGGTGGCGGGCACGGATTCGGGGCGGGACAGGGCCGTGTCCAGGGGGTGCAGATGGAGGTGGCCGGCCAGGCCGGCGGCGGTGAGGCGGGAGATCTCGGCACGGCCGTGGGCGGTGGCCACGGTCATCGAGTGCGCCGAGGCCAGGACCGACCGGACGCGCTCGGCGCCGGACGGCTGCGCGGGCGCGGCGAGGGCGGTGTGGAACATGCTGCGCATCCGGATCTCCGCTCACGGGATTAGCTTAGGTTTGCCTAACCTAACTTATACCCGGAACGCCGGCCCGCGCAGGATGATGGCCACTTGTTCGCGCCGGCTCGTTCGGCCCGCTGAGTCGTGCCCGTGGCCATCCCGTACGCAAAGGGCATGTAGTCGCTGCACGGCAGGATCGGCTTGGGCACGAAGACGAGGTTCAGCGCGGCGCCTTGTGAGCGGCGGCGGAGTTGACGAGCTGCCCGGAGATGCCGCCGTCGCCGTCGTCCGACAGCGACCAGTAGCCGATCTCGGAACCGGCTGGATCGTCGATGAGCAGCGTGGCGGCAAGGTCGTACGAGCGCGAACCGGTAGCGCACCCCGGATCGGCGAAGTCCACGGTGACGTGCGCGGTGCCCGTCCAACGGCCGCGCGGGACGCCGGAGGTGGCGGCCGACGACACCTCGGGCTGCTCGTCGGCGAGGGGGGAGCTGCCGGCGCTCGCATCGCGGTCACTGTCACCGTCGTCGCCGCAGGCGGCAAGACCAGCCACGCCCACGAGACACACGGCGGCGACCAACACCACTGACCGTCCCTGCGCCTTGCGGTTCCGTACGGGCACGGGCGCCTTGTGCGGCGCCCGTGCCCCCCCCCCGGCCCCCCCCGGCCCCCCCCCCCCCCCGGGGCCCCCCCCCCCCCCCCCCCCCCCCCCCCCCCCCCGCCCCCCCCCCCACCCCCCCCC
>NZ_JBHXSO010000005.1:191519-214158 GCF_042714775.1 Streptomyces sp. NPDC058691
TACCAACCTTTCGCGCGGTGTGTCCGCCGGCGGGTTGGGCGGGGGTGGGGGGGCCCCCCCCCCCCCCCCGTGCCCCCGTCGTCCCCCGAACCCCCGTGTTCTCCCACCCCGCCCGCAGGCCGCGCGACGCCGAAGCGCCCCCTCGCACGGCCACGAACGGGACATCAGACTACGCGGGCATTTGTGCCAATCCCATCCCAGATGTCTGGGGGTACGCCTAGCCTGCTGGCGTGACCACCGCTCCCCGCTCTGGCCCGAGTTCGCGTCCCCGCTCCCGTACGGCCCAGCCCACCCCGGCCGCCCGCGCCGCCCTCGCCGACGACCTGGCCCGCAGACTGCGCGGGGCCGAACGCCCCGGCGCCCTGGACGTCCTGCGCACCGCCGCCGACACGCTGCTGGGCGCGGTCGCGGCGGACGTGTGGTGCGCCGTGATGCTCGACCCGGCGACCCTCCTCGACACGGGCGGCCGACACGAAGAGGGATTTCCGCAGGCGGTGATGCCTCGGCTGTTCGAGATCGAGCACACGGAGCAGACCGGCGTCGACAACCTGCGGGCGCTGACCCGCCGTTCGGGCAGCGCGAGCCTGCTCAGCCGCTCCATGGACGGCCGACTCGACGAGAGCGTCTACTACCGCGACATCCTGCGCCCGACCGGCCTCGCCGACGAACTGCGCCTCCTGCTGCGCCACGGCAACCGCACGTGGGGGCTGTTCGTGCTGTGCCGGGCCCCGGGCTCGGCGCCCTTCACCACTGCCGACGTGGCCCTGGCCGACTCGTTCAGCGCCCCGGCCACACAGGCCCTGCGCCGTTCGCTGCTCCTGTCCGGCATCGACCTGGGTGACGTACCGGACGCCGCGGGGCTGCTGGCGTTCGACGACGACCAGGGGATACGGCTGCGCACGGCGACGGCGGAGCACTGGCTCGCGCTGATCCAGGAGTCCCACACCGGCGCCGGCCGCCCGTACCCCTTCACGCTCACGGCGCTGCTCAGCAAGGCCCGAGCGGCCGGCCCGGGCGCCCACGTCCAGTCCCGCGCCCTGACCAGTACGGGCCACTGGATCACGCTCAGCGCCTGGCGCGAACCGGCACCCGACGCAGGTGACTCCCCGCACATGCTCACGTACGTCAGCCTGGCCCCCAGCCACCCGGGCGAGCTCGCGGCCATCGTGCTCGACGCGTACGGCCTGACCCCGCGCGAGAGGGAGGTCGCCCAGCACGTCCTGCTCGGCCGCTCGACGGCGGACGTCGCGGGGGCGCTGCGCATCGCGGAGTACACCGTCCAGGACCACCTGCGGAAGGTCTTCGACAAGGCCGGAGTCCGCAGCCGCCGCGAGTTCACCGGCGACCTCTTCCAGCGCTGCTACCTCCCGCGCCTGGCCGCGCCCCCGCTCACGACGGACGGCCGGATGCGAAACGACGCCCCCGCGGGGCATGAGGGGTGATCTCGTCCTCCAGGGTGCGCAGGAGGGTGGCACCGAGGGTGAAGTCGTAGGACTCCAGGCCCCGGACGTCGAGATCACGCCGCAGGAACACCATCGTCAGATCGCGCCACCGGTAGAGGTCTCCGGGCTGCGTACCGGAGCGCTGCCAGGCGTCGCAGCCCTCCCGCAGCCCGAGCAGCGCGCCGCGTGTGGTCCGGTCGGCACACAAGCCGCCGCCGGAGTACAGCCAGTCGTTCAGCCGGCGCGCGACCTCCCCGGCTGCCTCGGGCGTGACGACCCCGTTGCGCGTCGACAGCGGCCGCAGTATCTCGAACGCCTCGGGATACGCCGCGAGCCGCGCCTTGTGCACCTCAAGCGCCCAGGCGGACTTGAGATCCGTACGCCACTTCCCCTGCTCCCGCCGAATCTGCGCCCACGCCAGCCACGCGGTCCCCCCACCGACGACGAGCCCCACCACCCCCGACACGACCGCCGCCACCACTTGCTCGCCCACGCGCGCCTCCCCTGTCGCCCCGCACTGTCGGGACGAGCATTCTCCCGTGGCTGCGGCGAGCAGGGCAGCAGGCAGTCGCACCCCGTGAACCGCACTGCTGGCCAGTATCGCGAAAGGGCCTCCGCAACCGCCTTTGGTCACACGGCTCCGGAGGGCCCGTGTATCTCCGGCGTCATTGCAGATTCCAGCACCTGCGGGCGGTCGTGGGGCGGCCTCTAGTCCATGGATGGTCCGCAGTTCGACGAGGGTCGAAGGGGCCCAGGTCTTCGGCGGCGAGATCCTTCCCACCAGCGCGGCGTTGTCTCCACCAACCACCTCGGCTAACAGCTCAAGATCTACCTCACCGCTATCGAGCGAAACACCAACGTCGAATGGCACAGCGAAAATGGGTCTGAGGTCTTCGGAAGTGTCGGTGACTATGGCGACGTCACGTATTCGCAAGCGTGGTCGAGGGCCACCGTGACCGCAGAAGTAGACACGAAGCTCGTGGTCATGTTGAGGTAACGGCAGTCTTAGTTGCACCTCCATGCTGGGTGACCCGAGGGCGGCACTGAATCTTCACCGCGCCTCGCGTAAACAGCTCATCAGTGGCCTTGCTGGACCAAACAAACGCTTCCCCTGGCCTCAGTCCTGCCATCTTCTCGGGAGTCAGGTTGGCAAGTGCGGCATTCGCCTTCTGTAGATGCTTGAGCCAGGCCGGCGAAATGAACTTGTGAAGCACCATATGGTTGGACAATTCGATCAAAGAGATTGGCACGGAGGGCGGATCCTGGCTTGCTACCAGGATAGACATGCCCTTGTGTCGCATTTCGCGAACACTCGCCACCAGTCCGTCCACAAGATCCGGGCTCTGAATGTACTTGTGTGCTTCATCGAAGACGACTAGCTTGTTGAAAGGCTGCCCGTTGTGCTTCGCGTCTGCGAAGAGTTGCATGAGAACCACGAATAGCCCGAGAGCCTCGTCCTTTTCGATGTACTCGTCGCGCAGGTCCACGATGATGAGCCGACCAGGCCGGACCAGATCCTGCAGTCGTACGCTGTCATCGATGTACTCAGCAGCCAGTTCCAAACGCTGGAAGGCGAGTTGTTTCAGAGCGTCGGAGAGTGGTGAGTCTTCCACGCCTTGGCGGATGGCCTCCAAGGTGAGGTTGCGGCGATGAGTCTTCATGATCCGTCCGAGTTGACGGATGTAGATCGACTGATTGCCGATGGCACCCATCAGGAATCGCCAATGCGCGGCTTGTAGCTCCGAGGCCGCGAATGCCAGCGGCCGGACTTCGAGGTCCGGGTACTCGGCTCTGCGTTCCTCCAACTTGTCGGCCGGGGCCAGCAACAGGACGTCGGAGAGGGCTGCCGGCTCGGCGCCGTAGCGGGCGCGAAGCGCCGCCAACTGAGCTTCGTCACTGTTGGGACTGGTCATGCTGGTGAACTCAGGCGCGTAGTCCTGGGTGTCACTGTAGTGGAAGACAATGCTGGCCAGCGGGTGTGACAGTTCATTGATGCCTGGTGCGGGCAGGCTGGCCATCTCCAGAATTGAGCCGAGCGTGTAGCTCTTGCCACCGCCCTGGACGCCGAACAGACTAATGGTATGCGTCTCGTTGAGGTCCAGGGCGACCTTGCGCCCAGCGGTCGTCCCCAGCAGGCCGTACTGCTGAGTCTGCTGGGAGGCGCCGAGGAATACATCGGCCTTGGGCGGTCCGTCTCCGTGCCCCTCGCCTGTCTCCCCTGCGGGAACGTGCGTCCCCGGAGGCGAAGACTCCTCCTGGAGCGCAGGCGCGGCGGGCCGGCCTGCGAGTGCGGGGTCCGGCGTGACCTCTGGCTTGGCCGAGGCATGGGCCGGCGACGGTTCGGTAGGCAGCTCGGCGCTCTTCGGTTCTGCGAGGGCCGCTGCACTCTCTGGTGGCGCTTCCGGTTCCGGCTCGTCGTCGGTCAGCGACCGCAAGGGCGCCGGCTCGTCGGGTACCTCGCGAGTCCGCTCACGGGGCCGCAGGCCATCCATCGTCGGGCCGTCCTCCGGACTCAGGTCGGCGCTTGAGAGCTCCTTTGGCGCGCTGTGTACACGGCCACCGAGATATTCCGTCTCAATCGCTTCCAGTAGCCGCCCCACCTGGTCTTTGCCGATCCTGTGGAAGACGATCCCGCCGTCTGTCTCGACATCTGCGCCAGCGTGCCCCAGGTCGAATACCAGCCCCGTTCGGGCGAACTCCAGTGAGTAGCCGTGATCCAGATGGTCCAGCAGCCAGCGCGCTTCGTCGTATGCTTTTTCGTCGAAGAGGCCGTACCTGTTCGCGCGCGAAAGGTAGTAGCTCAGCAGGGAACGTAGAGTCAGGTTCTGCAGTGGGCGGTCGGCACGCTTCACGGCGGAGTCGAACTGATCGGCGAGAACCCGCTGGCTGCTCTCAATCTGCTGAGAAATCTGTTTCTTTTTTGTTTCGTACGCTCCCAGGCCGCCAACTCCGGTGAAGCACTTCACCTCGACGAGTCTGCACACGATCGTCCGGCGCGCGGCGTCGAGGTCGAGGAGAGCGAGGTCGGTGCGGTGCAGGCGCACCATCGCGTCGTCGCCGGACGCGAGACGGCGCCGGTCCTCCCCGTACAGGTCGATGTGCGCGTCGAGCGGGATGAGAATCTGGTTTCTGAGCGCGCCTTGGAATCCGAGATACAGCCGTGCCAGGGCCAGACCGAGGACCTCGCTGTGGCTGTTCTCGCCGATGGCAGCGAGTTTGAAGGCAAAGCTGCCAGACAGTTCCCTCAACTGGTCGAAGAAGGTCGTGACATGACGTTCGTCGATTTGGAGGTTCCGGTCGCTCAGTACGGGACCGATTAGGGCACGCAGTTCGTCGACCGATCGGGAAGAGACCACGATGTGGTGTCCCATTCCGGTCTGTGAGGTGGCCGAGTAGTCGATCACGTACTCGGGCCGGTCCGCTCTGCCGTGATCGAAGTACTCGACGCCGAGGGTCCGGTCAACGGTGATGACCCAGTCGCTGGCCTGGTGCACGTCATGCAGCAGAGCCCGGTCCTCAGGGGTCAGCCGTAGCGTGATCTGTGGCAGATGCCCGGGGCGCGGTTCACCTGATGTGACGGCGACGACGGCGGCCGACAGCGCCTGAGGCAGCGCCGCGAGCAGATCGCCCGTCTCTTCGGTACCGTCCAGCGGGTCGGTCGCGCCGTGCCGGGGCTGACGGCTCCAGGCGACGTACTCGTCGTCCTCGGCGTAGACACTGGAGAGCTCCTGCACCAGACCGTGGGCGGCGACCCGACCCGTCGTACGGACCCCGGGCGCGATGTCGTACTGTTCCCCGCCGAAGGGGTCGAAGAGAATGCTGAGGTGCGCCGGGAACTCGTCGGCAGCCTTACGTAGATCGGCAGCGTCTCGCACGACAACGGCGAGTTTGGGGCGGAGCGGGTCACCCGGAGTGGCGAATGCCTCCGCAGCCACGGAACGCGTCCCGGACGCGGGCGAGAACAGGTCGGTAAGCGCCTCGCCGACCCAGGGTTCGGACGGGTTATCCGCGAACAGCCGTACGGTGAAGCGTAGATGTGCCAGGTGCTTACGACTCTGGAGCTCGGTCAGCGTTGCGGCGAGCAGATCGCCTCGGCCCGCGCCCAGGGCGTTGACAACCAGGTTGTCGGCGTACGGGTGGAGTCGAACATAGCGTTCCATCCGGTCCGCGAGATCGCTGCCGGTGATCACACCCGACGTCGCGGCCTCGTTGCCCGCCCCCACTGCCGCAGCAAGCAAGGACACGGTGCCACGGGGGTCGGCGGTCTCGCTCGGCAGGCACACCTGCCAGAAGTCCGTCAACTGTCCACCCGCGAAGGTCAACTCCCCAGTGGTAAGGGGCACGACCAGCGGGAAGCCCAGCGGCACGAGTGAGGTACTGAGACTGTGCAGCCGTTCCAGGATTGTGGCCTTGTCCTCGCCTGCGAGGCGGTTGAGCCAGTGGTCGGCCAGCGCCGCCTGACCGCTCCACCAGAGCATCCGCAGTGGATGAGTCGGGGCCACCAGGATCACACGGCGCCGCCCGCCCCGCACGTCGGTCAGATCCACCTTGAGTGTGTCGGTGCACAGCAGCATGGCCAGTTCGGCACGGTCGTGGTCTGCGGTGCTCCCGTGCGGATTCTCCAGGGAACGGACGCATCGGTTCACGGCCCTGAGGTAGCTCTCCGCGTACGCTTCCGTCTCTTTGCGGACGGTACGAGGGTCGGTCGCCTCTACTACCAGGGGAGCGGCGCCCTCGGCGTCGGCCCGTACGGCGGCGAACAGAACGGAGCGGGCCTGGAGGTAGGCGTCGAAGTCGCTGCCGGGCTCTGTTGTGACGGCCGAAGTCTCGTCGTCGCCGAGAACCGATGCGCCGGTAGCGGTGACCGTGAGACGTGGCCCTTCCAGGGCGTACGGCCTGGCCAGCATGCGTTCCTCGGCCTCGGCGAGCGTGATGGGAAGATCTACCGTGACCGATCCGGCAGCGCCGAACGAGGCCTTCAGCGGCCAGGTTCTCGCCGTCTTAGCCGCCCAGCCGATGGCACGGCACACCACGCGTGCGGGGTCCCGTCCCTCGGCGAGCGCGGTGAATCGCAGTTTGTTGACCGCCTGTGCCACACCCGGCGCGTGCTGGGAGCGCCGGACGGGCGGATCGTCGAACTCGCCCTCGGGGACGACGTAGAAGCGGTCGCTTTCATGGGGCCGCTGCGTGCTCTCCGCACCCATGACCCGCATGGCGTCGCCGTTCGCGTCCAGAGGGGTGACCCTGACGAAGTGCCAGCCCTCCTCCCAGTCGGCTTTGCTGCGCCCCCGCTTCAACTTGATGTTGGCCTTGAACAGTGTCTTCGCTGTTTTGGTGACCGACACCGTCGCAGTGAAGCCAGTGGGGCTGGCTGTGGTGGCGCCGTTGCCCGCGTCGATCTCGGTCTCGGACTCGGCAAAGATCTCGACCGCGAACCGGCTGAGCCCGGGGATGTGGCGTGCGTCCGGCTCGACGGTGAAGGCCACGGGGAGCGAGCTGAGCCCACCGGGCAGCAGGTACTGTGCGCCGAAGAGCCGCTCCAGGGCCGGGTAGTTGCGCACATCGTCCTGGTTCTGTCCCGCCTTAGGCAGCACCGACAACTCCTGGACCTCGATGCCTACTGCCTCGTCGCCGGGCGCGTCCTCCTGCGGCCAGTTGTGGAAGGCCAGTGGCCAGTTCTCCTCGTCGAGGGCGATGACACGGCACCAGCGGGCCGGCTCGTCCAGACCGTTGGCCGCCGCGAATTCGACCAGGTGGCGCACAAAGGTCTGGTGCGCACGGGCGTTTTGTGGCAGGCCGAGGGCAAGTACCCGCTGCCGGTCCGTCGTGGGTGAGTCCGTCAGCCGCGCCACGGTCTTGCGGTTCCGGTCGGCGTTGCGGGTGCTCAGCGTCATGTCGCGGAACAACTCGAAGTCGGGGATCAGCCCGAGCAGGAAGACCGCGGCACCGGCGGCCCGCGGGTCGAAGTCGTTCTCCCGTAGCGTCAACAGGTAGCGAACCGCGGCCTGGTCGGTGGCGGCGGGCCACTCCTCTGCGGAGAGCCGTTCAAGCAGCTCGCCGATGCCTGGTCGCAGGGCTTCGGGCACTTCGCGCAGCAGGGACGCCTTCAGGTTCCGGTGAACGTCCCGCAGTGACAGCTGCTCGAAGGTGGCAATGCCGAAGGAGTCCTCGGCGCTGGCGCGCATCCCCGGTGGCACGAAGACCAACAGTGGCGGCCGGAGGCCGCCCCGCTCGTCGGGGTTGCGCAGCTCCACCAGTTTGGTGCTGGACACCACCACGTCGTCAGGAAGCCGCAGGGCACCGTTGCCCAGGACGAACACCTGGGAATCGGGCACCGCCGTGCGCAGTGCCCGCACCAGACGGGTGGCCAGCTCACTGTCGAGGTCGCCGAGGCGCATACAGTGTCCGGCTTCCCTGCCGCGCAGAACAGAGGCAAGCTTCGGCAGCAGGGCGTACTCCAGAGCGTCGCGCCACTGGGCTTCGGTGATCTCGCTTAGTCCATGTGCCATGCTGTTGCCTTCCGCTACCTTCCGCCTGCCACGACCGAGCCGTCCTCGCCGATCACGAACCGGGGCGTGATCACCTGGGTGAGGTAGGCGTCCGACAGGTCGCTGTAGAAGCCGATCTCCCGCATCCGGGTGGTGAACGCCTCTGCGTTCGACCGTAGTGTCGCTTGCTCCTCGAAACCCACGGATGCGAAACCGTCTTCCACGGGCAGCCGGTTTACATAGAGGCCGTAGCGGCGGCGAAGGATGTCCATGAATTGGTCTAGCCGCAGTGATGCCGTGTGATGCAGCAGAGGGGATTTCGTGCCGCGTGGATTGGGCCTGAGCAGGGCGATCTGCACCAGGACTTCAAGCAGGGCGCTGTCCAGGACGAAGCGACGGCGGCCCCGGTAGGGCTGGGCGATGACCGCCCCCGGCCGGTTCTTGAGCAGCAACGAGTCGATGGTCTCGATGATGTAATCGTTGTGGTATTTGCCCCGGTAGGCCATCAGCAGCTCGATGTACTGCTCGAAGGACCCGAGACCCATGTCCGCGCCGAGCAGCGGCCGTACGTGCTCGGGCTGTTCGTCGACGGGAGTGTCGTCCAGCAGCGTGTCCATCCGGGAGGTGAAGAACTGCTCACGCCGCTCCTGGTACGGCTTGCTGGCGTACTGGAGTACTTCAGCGACGGTGAAGAATCCCCGGGACGGCCTGGTGATCTCCCCCCGCCCTGCCATGTGTTCGGCGAACTCGTCCAGTTTGCGCACCGTGTACCCCGCGCGGACGAAACCCGGGATGCGGCGCAACCACACCTCGGCGCTGCGTTCGGCCAGCGCGGCAATGGATGTCCCGGGCACTCCGGCCGCGTCCACGAACAGCCCGACGTGGAACGGACAGGCCCCGAGGTCGTCATGCCCCTGCCCTGGTCCGACGGGGCAGTTCTCTGGCCCGCAGGTGGGCTCGACGGCGGACCGTTCGACGAAGGACGACAGCAACTTCATCGTCTTCAACTGGCCAAGCGCCAGGTGAAACGCGAAGAGGATCTTCAGGTAATCGACCATGACGATGCGCGGCAGCAGATCACGCAGTGATAGCAGACGCAGTACGTCGTCGGCCAGCAGGTCCGATTGCCCGACGCAGAGTGGCGGAGCCGAGTACCAGCCCTTGACGGTCTGCGGGGTGTCGTGCTTCACCTGACTGTTCAGGTGAAGGACCGCCTGAGTTTCCACGTCAAGGCTGCTCCCCGGAAGCGCGGTGCCGAGCGCGGGGTCGAGGCCATTGAAGAAGAAGGACCGGATTCCTTCCAGGGCCAGAGTGCCTCTCCCGTTGCGGGCGTGGCGCAGCATTTCGTACAGCTGGGCGTCGGCGCCGTAGGATCGCGAGTGGTAGTAGTTGCGGAATTTATAGGTGAGGCCGTGGAGCGGACGTAGGCCCGCGACGGCCTGACTCGGTTTGCCACGGTTGACCATGTCGAGGAGCTGGGTCTCGATCCAGCGGCGCGCCATGTCGGGGGAATCACGGAATCCCTGGAACCGGTCGGCGTACTTCTCATCGAGGAATTCCTGCACGAATTCGTCGCTCTTGTGCGCGTGAGCGAGCTTGCTGGGCTGCCCGTTGTGGTTGACGCGCATCAGGAATCCGGTCAGCACGCGGTCCATCTCTACACGCTTGAACTCCAAGTAGGACACACCCAAATGCCGGAACTCGCTGTCCCGTTTCCGCAAAGCCATCAGCTGTTCCCCGTCCCCGTAGTTTCACTCCCCGTCGTGGCCGTGGCCGTGGTCGCCTTAGCCGTGCCGAGTGCCGGATCGGCCGGCGCGAGCCGGAGCGCTCCGTCAGCGAGCCTGGTGATCCGCTGCGGCACGCTCCCCGGTGCGGTGAGCAGTACCTCCTGGTACGGCGTGGCGGACAGCGCGTTCTTGAACACCGTAAGAGCCAGGTTCTGTCCCTGCCGGTCCTCTACCCCCGGCTGGTATCCGGTGTGAAGTCGGTTCAGCAGCTCGTACAAATCGAGCCGCACAACTAGTTGCGCGCGGTGCTGCCCGGCCCGCTCCGGGTCCTCGTAGCGGATCACCAACTCCCGCGGGCCGGACTCTACGTAGGGCGAGGCGGTCAGGGCCCCCACCTCAAGGGTGAACCGCCCGGCGGGAAACATACGGTAGCTGCGTACCGTTCCGCCGGGCACCGACCTGACCTGGAGTGCGAGCGCCTGCTGGCCGGCGAGTGCCGCGCCCGGCAGACCCTCGCCCCGGTTTACAGCCTCGATGATTCGTTCCAGCTCAGTAGGGCCGGGCTCGCCCCCCGTCAGCAGGTCCAGGAACCGGCCCCCGGCGTGATAGCTGAGCATGGTTTTCCAGCGCCCGTCATCGAGACTCTCGAAGAAGAAACGGCGCCGTGCGGCGGCCAGATAGTTCCGATGGGCGGTGGCCGTCCCGGCGTTCGCCGTAGGGGTGCGTGGCAAGGCGGTGAAGCGGTCCGCCAGCAGCTCGGCGTCATGGCTGCCGCGCTGGTCGACAGCGGCCAGGCTGTGTCCTCCGGCAGGCCCTACGTAATCGAGCTTGCGGTCCAGCTGGGGGTCCGGGACGGTGGCGATATCCAGCTCCCGCAACTGAGCCAGCAGCCTGTCCGGTTCATTGGGGCCGGCGGTGCGGATACCGGCCCAGCTGGTGAAGTAGAAGCCGTCAAGCCGTTCCTGAACGCTGTCCGGGCGGTTGTAGAGCTCATGGATCTGCGCGCAATCCCGCGCGGAGGTGAGCGTGTACGCCAGAGCGGACCGGAGATCGCGGAGGGTGATGTGCAGGCGCCCGCGCAGATGGGTCATGCGATATAGCGATGCCAGCCGCTCGGTGACCTGCGGGCCCGCGGTCGGGTGGGCGAAAGTCTGTGCGTTGTGGCGAGCGTAGCACCGAGGCGCGAGATCGCAGGAGGCGCAGGCGGCCCAGTTCCTGGCATCGGTCATCTTTCCGATCATGCGGTGCAGGATCGATGTCCCGGCGCCGTCAGGATCGGCCACCACATCCCGGGTGTTCAGGTTCACCACTGCGACGCCGTGGGCGTCCTGCCCGGATCCCAGGCCCGCGCGGATGGTTTCGGCGAGCAGCGGATACGCCTCGCCGTGTTCGGTGACGAAGTCGACGAGGCGGCCTTCGTTGATGGCGATCAGTCGGGTTTCGGTGTCCGGCCAGGCAAGCGGGTCTGTACCACGGTAGGGGGCCAGGAAGGCGTCGAGCACCGCGCTGTTGTCCTGCTCCCCCTCGTCCTGGCTGCCGTCGTGATTCGTACGGAAGGTGCGGCCCTCGAAGTCGAAGTCATCCCCGTTGACCCGCTTCTCACCGGGATTCGCGCCTCGCTTGACCGCCTCGGCGGCGAGTTGCTCCAGGAATGCCGTCTTGCCGTCGCCCGCGTTGCCGGTGATGACCACCAGCCGGTGTCGCCCGGCCAGCACGTCGTCCCGGAGTTTGGTGTCCAGCGCGGTGGACACGTAGAGCGGGAACTCGACGGGGTCGAGCCCGCGCGTGCCGGCATTGGTGCGGCTGCTCTGGCTGTACAGCGTCTGGAGATGGGTCACGAAGGGGTTGTTGTTGTCCGGGGCCCCGGCGGAGGCAGCGGGCAGCGCGTACGCCATCCCCGTGTGCGTGGCGGTCGGTGGCACCCGCCGTACATCTTCCACAGCCCGTACTGCGGCCAGGAACGTCTCGGCGTCGGGGAAGCGGTCGGTCCGACGCGGTGCGATAGAGCGCATTAGCAGATCGGTGAAGGCCCGGCTCAGATCCCCGAGACCGGCGATCTCCCTAGGATTGAGTCCCGGCTCGTCGCGGGGAGGCGCCTGCCTGCGGTGCCAGGGGTAATCCCCGGTGAGTGCCATGTAGGCCGAGATTCCCAGGGCGTACAGATCCAGGTCGGCGAGTTCCGCGCGGGTGGGCCGCCGCCCGCTGACCGCGTCCGGGGCGTAGTACTTCGGAGAGCCGAGAGTGGGCGTCAGGGTGGAACCGACCGAGACTGCGGCGTTGAAGTCCAACAGCTTGGTGCCCTCGGGCGTCCACAGCAGATTGCTGGGCTTGATGTCGCAGTGGTAGACGCCGTTGCGGTGGAGGTGGTCGAGCCCGCTCAGACAATCCTCCAGAAGCCGCCTCACATCGGCGGCGCCTAGCTTGCGCTCCCGGCCGGAGACGGCATGGAGGTCGTTTCCCTCGGCGAACTCCAGTCGCAGGTAAGGGAATCCGCCCTTGGGTAGCCAGTCGGCATCAATGACCCGGACCAGGTTGGGGTGAGGCGGCAACTGGCGCAGGATACGGTACTCGCCCTTGAGTCGTGCTCCGACGGACTCACGGTCCTTGGTGATGATCTTCAGAACCTCGTCGGTGTCGTCCATGGTATTGAAGACCTGATAGACCACACCGAAGCTGCCACGGCCCAGTTCCTTGCGCACGTGGAACTTCTCGGTGAGCCGGAAGCCCGCCGGAAGGTCGTAGTAGCAACGTGGATTCGCCCAGTCGAAGGGCTCCCCGGGCTCTCCCGGTGGAGCCTGGCCTCCCGTGCCGCCCCCGCTGCTTCCCCGGGCCCTGCCCGAGCCCGCCCGCAACAGCTCCTCCAACTCGGCGACGGCCGTCGGCGCGTCCGGTCGCTCCGCCGGGTCGGCAGAGAGGAGCCGTCGGATCAGGTCCTTTATGCCGGGTGTGATCCCCGAAGCGTCGTCGAGGCTGTCGACAAGCTGGTTCCCGTTCGTCACGGCTGGCAGCTCGCCGGTGAAGAGCTCGTGGAACAGGACCCCGGCCGCGTAGATGTCCGAGGCCTTGGAGAACCCTTGCGGCCCGGCTAGGCATTCCGGTGCGAGGTAAGCGGCGTCATGGCGTTCGTACGCGTCCATGGCCACCGTGCCCTTGCGGGCCTGTCCGGTGTGTGCGTAGTCGAACCCGGTGATCATGGCCGTGCCGTTGCGCCCTACCAGCACCGTGTCCGGAGTGATGTGCCGGTGTACCACCCGGTACCCGTGTGCCACGGCCAGTCCGGCCAGTACCCCGGACACCACCCGGCGCTTTGCGTCCGCCCCGAGCGCGGGCCTGCCGCCGCCCCCAGACATGCGCACCCGCAGCGCCTCGGCCCGCACATCCTTCAGGACAACCGCGTAACCAGCCTCGTCCTCAAGCTGTACGACATCGACGCACGGCACGATATTGCGGCTCGGCGGTAGCTTGTTGATGGCCTGGAGCGGATTACCGATACGCTCGCGCGCCCGCGTGTGCTCCTCCTCCGGAAGCAGCGGATCCACACTGTGCACCTGCACCAGAAAGGTGCCCGAGTTTGGTTGGTCCGGCCGCACCGCCCGGAACACCGACACCCGGTCCGCGTCCTCCACTTCCCCGGAACCCGCCTCGGCCGCGGCCAGCGTCTCGACGGCCTCATAGATCCCGAACCTGCGGGGCCCGGACGGCGGCCGGTACACCGCGTCGAGGGCGGCGGCGATCTCATCATGCAGGGCGGAGATGCCCATGACTGGCCCGCTGCCAGAGGGACGGTGCGAGCGCAGGAACGGCACGAGGTCCTTCAACAGGACGGTGCTTTTGTCGTCCTTGCCGTCCGGATCGACCAACTGTGAGTCGTCGTATGGGAGAATCACCAGCTCCTCGCACCACACCGACCCCAGATTTCGGGAGACGCCCGACTGCCGCAGAAGGCTTGCCACTGCCTTGGCGTGCTCTCGGACCTTGCGCACCGGACTCGGGTAGGGCTGCCGCCCCTCCGGGAACCAGCGCGAGCCGTGCACTTCGATCCGGCCATGGGTGCCTTTGGTGTCCGCGATGTAGCACGCATGGTCGGTGAGGATCGCGAGGTCGATCTCAAAAGTCTGACGGTGCCGTGTGATCTCGAAGTTGTGGATCACGGTCCAGCTTTCCGGGGCGGCGTCCCGCAGGTGCCGCAGCACACTCCGCTCGGCCTCGTTGACCGGCTCCCCGACCCGGATGATGCGCGCCATCGGCGGCTGTCCCCCTCGTGCCGTCCCATCCGTCACACAACGTGAGTGTGACCTGCGCCGCACCCCCCTGTGGTCAGGTCACTATAGTCGCTCACGTATAGGCACGGACGAGTTCGCGCTGTCTCGGCCCTACTACCCTGGTCCATCACCGGCCCCTGCCCCGCTCCCGGTTGCCGGCGTGCGTATCGCCCTCGGCGGGCTCAACGTCTCACTCGCCCGCGCCGTGCGCACTTCCGTTTGACGGTGTTCAACCGCTGAGCCTCCCTGATCGACGGTTGTGGACCAGGGAGGCGTCAACGTGGTATTTCTCTGGCCCACTGCTTGCGCGGAACAGCGTTTGTGGTCAGGACGCCTCGCTCTCACACGCGGTCTGTGCCGGCATGCCCTGCGACTGCCATCTCCAGGAGGGTCAGAGCCTGATCCTCCTTCACGTCGGCCTCATCCCGCTTGCGGTAAGCGGTCCGGATCGTCTCTGTGACGCGCTCGCGGTCAACGGCGGTGAGCAGAGGTACCGGAATAGCCGCGCACAATTCAGGGTGAATGTCTTGTTGTTTGCCACCTGTGGACATAGAGCGCAGAAGGCGGAAGATCGGCTCGGAGCGGAGGAAGGCAAACAGGTACGCGCCGGAGAAGGGTGACTCCCCGGGGCGGATGCGAAGGAAATGCTCTGAGAAGGCATGCTGCAGCCAGGAGCCTGTAACGAAGATTGGGCGGCCGAACACCTCGTTCTCGCCCAGGGTTCCCTGTGAAGCAACGAGGACGGTTTCATCTCGGGCCAGTACTTCTGGGGACGTCTTGGCCCGGCTGATCCAGCGACCCTCTGGACGCAACCAGAACGCCTGCCGCTGTCCGACCAGCTTATAGCTGTACTCCGGACCTTCGGCGCCATCCACCCGCGTGAAGCGCAGTCCTCTGCTCAACTGCCCACCACGGCAGATCTCACCAAGCAGAGCATGATCTACATCGAGCAGCTTACGGACGATCTCGCGAGCTCTCGGCTGGTAGTTCAGCGCCCGCAGCGTCGTCGGCGTAAGCCCCCGCTGCGTGAAGCCAAGGTCCCGGGGCTGTTCATGCCAGCGCAGGTCGAGCAAGTCCTCAAGCCCGGCCGTGGTGAACAGATCTCGGGTCGCTTCTTCCAGTCCACTCTGGAACTCCGCCCGCAGCGTGGCAGCTTCTTCCACGAGGCCATGGATTCGGTTCTCCACGTCCGTACCGAAGCGCGGCACGGGTAGATCCATGATGTGGTTCGGCTCGATGTGCTGGATGATCGCGCCGTAGGCGTGGCTGGTGATGATGGGAACGCCGAAGCGGCTGCGCAAGAAAGTGTTGAGGTATCCCGGTTTCACACGTTCTGTGTCCGGCTCCACACGCATTACATGCTCGCTGCAGGCGTAGCCGTCCACATCAGGGCGGGCATACGCGACTCTCCCCACATTTCCCGAACGAGTGATCAAGCTCCAGCCGGTTCGGATGAGCAGTCGCGGATTTTGGGCAACCGATTCCTTAGAAATCATCGGCAGATGTGAGAAGTCTGCTTCCATAATGTCGGTGCTGGAGAAGAAGGGCACGCCGTATTCTGGGGCTGTTACCCAGCGGCGCAAGGGTCGACCAGCGTGGAAAATTCCGTCGCCGTCCCGTGTCAGAAGTGCGAGCGGAGTGGTCTCCGGCAACCGCTTCAGTAGCTGCTTCGCCGCAAACGCGCCCGAGAGGTAGGGCGCAGCGTCGAGCCGCAACCCCTGTTCACGAAGCCAGCCGATCCGTACCGGATTCTCCTTGGACGCGGTTTTCACTGCGTGTGCTCCCTGCGCTCCGTTTGTTCGTTCTCCCCGGCGTGGTCCGTCCCGTATGCCGCTGTGGGCGCCTGGCTCGGGAACCACTCACACAGTGTGGCCGTCAACTGCCGGAACGACTCGTCCGTGCACCGTCGTACTGAGGGCAGGCCGGCTGCCAGGCGCTTGAAGATGCCGTTGGTCGCGTCGCGGGTATGGCCCTGCTTATACAGGTACTCCACGGCACGCTTCGGATCAGTCGGCTTGTCGGCCCCGGCCTGCCACAGGCCAGCCTCTTCCAGTACAGCCTTCGGCGTGCGGTCGTCATCCTTCCGCGTCCACACGAGCGCCCTCTTGAGGAGATCCGGGCTGTCGACCCAAAACCAGTTCTCCAACTCGGGGTCGATGACGACGACGGCGAACTGGTCCCAAATACCCTCCAACTGTGCGGCGATCCGCGCACGGATGACGTCCGGACCCGGGGAACCAGCGTAGGCGTTGTCCACCACCACCATTGCGCGGCGGAACTCCTTCCTACGCAGGTTGAGGATCTGGCCAGCCTCGCGCTTCACGAGTCCGGGATCGTGGCCGCCAGCCTTGATGATGTCGGTCTTCGCATTGAAGTCGAAGGGGGCGCAGCCCAGTTTCCGGTAGAAATCGTTGCGCCCCAGGAACGTACCGATCATGGCTTCCATGCCGCTGTCGGCGACTAGAAAGACCAGCTCCCGTTTTACAGTCTCGTGCACCGGAACGGACTGCCGGGGCACGGCCGCGAAGGGCGCGGCAGATCCTCGTCTGCGCGCTTTGGCGGCGCTCACTCGAATACTCCCGTGGCGAAGAGGGTGCCGAGGTCGAGGTCGTCGAGGCCAGCGTGCCAGTCAGCCATGCGCGGGTGCTTGTCTCCGCGTACGACAGTGACCGCGCCGGTCGATGGGTCCATGCGGGTGGCGAGGACGTCTGCGAGGCCGACCTGGGCGAGTACCAGCGGCGACTGGGTGGCCACGAGGATTTGGCTGCCGCGCACGTTTCGCAGGGCCTGCATGACGATCTCGATGGCCTGCGGGTAGATGCCGTTCTCCGGCTCCTCGGTGAGCAGCATCGCGGGGGTGCGGGGCAGGTACGGGAGCAGGGTGAGGGCCAGTACGCGCAGGGTGCCGTCGGACAGGCCGGAGGAGGTGACCTGGTAGCCGCCCGTGTAGGTCACGCGGAAGTAGGCGTACCGGTCCTCCTCCCGTTCGACGATCTCCACCGCCTCTACCTGGGGTAGGGCGAGCTGCACGAGGTCCACCCAGGCCTCGTACAGTTCCGGATCTTCCCGCTGGAGCTGGAGGGCGAGCCAGGGGGTGTGGTGACCCTGAGTGTCGAGTCCCGGCTCACGGCCCGCAGGTGCCGCCGCCTGGCGGAGGGCGGACCACTCAGGGGCGTAAAGGACCGTGCCGTTCCGAAGTAGGTCCTGGAACCACAGCGCGGCCGGGAACTGTGTGTCGTCGAAGGGGACGGTGGCAAGTGCCAGACTGCTGTGCTGGCTCTGGAGTTTGAGCTGGTTCGGACCGGTCTCGGAGGTGAAGTGGACGACCGGGCCGCCGATGCGGGCGATCACTGGGCGCCACGGCTGCTGCCAGACGGGATGGGCGCGGCGGCTGCCGCCCCGTCCGGTGACCCTGACTTCGTCTGGGTCCTCGAAAGCTTGGGTTCCCGGGATCGGTCGGACCGGTGTCTCCTCGTGGAACAGCACCAGGTACTCACCGGCGATCTCCAGGCCCCGGCCGCTGTCGACGGGCACCAGATGCAGCTCGTATCGCAGGTTGGTGGGGACAGGGAACCGCGGATCCCGGGTGGACTCGGCGATCACATCGGCGATCGGGCTGGGAAGCTGGGCCTCCACCGCGAAGCCGAAGCCGCCGGCCCGGCCCCGGTGAGCGGGTTCCATGAGCGAGAGGGCGCGCGGCGGCCTGCCGGTGGTCCGAGAGGGGTCCAGGAAGGCGTCCTCGATCCGACGGGCGCCGAGCAGTTCACCGAGCAGGACGGGAATGTCCAGCAGAGTGCTCTTGCCCGAGCCGTTCGCCCCGGCGAGGACATGGAAACCGGACAGGTTGATCGCGAGGTCCGCGAAGCAGCGGTAGTTGTAGGCCTCGATGCGGGTAATCACGAACCGGCCTGCCAGGGCAGCTCGTGCGCGTGCCGCCCCACGAAAGCGTGGTACTCCTCCGCGATCTTTGGTAGGTCATTGTCGATGATGGGGCGCTTGCGCTTGAACGTACGCGGCACCTCGATGCCGCCGATCCGCAGGATCTCCTGCTCCTCATACTCCTCGGTGACGACATCGCCCTCCGGTGAGCGCACGTATACGGGATTCCCTCGGCGGTCGACGCCCACTTTCTCGGCGACGGCCATGAAGACTGGGTAGTCCTCGGCGCCGTGGAAGCGCTCGGCCTGCTTCTCCTCCGGCGTCTTGCGGACGAGGAACAGCAGCGTCGTGAGGATGTTGACGTTGGCCTCGACGATAAAGGTCTCCACCGGCAATTCGATGCTGGCCATGACCCAGCATTCCTGGAGGATCAGCCTGCGAACAGCCTCGTGGGAAGGTCCCGGGTTGGACAGAATGCCGTTGGGTAGAACGATGCCGATGCGCCCGCCAGGCCTGACCCACTCGATGGCGCGCTGCACGAAGAGTTCCTCGGGGGCCACGGCCGTGGCCTCGCCGCTCTTTTTCAACGCGCCCTTGTCGCGGGTGTACGACCAGGCGACGCCCCAGTCACCGCCGTACTCACGCATCCGCTGGCGGTACTTGCTCAGCACTGCCGCCTCAGAGAATGGGATGTCGGAGCCGAACGGCGGGTTCGTCATCAGGACGTCCACGGCGCCCAACTGGATCTGCGAGACGCTCTTCGCCTCTTCGTTGCCCGGCAGATGGCCATCGGGGAAGGCGATGGAGTCCATCTGGTAGACGTTGCCTGCGATGTCAGTGAGCATCATGACGCCCATCGCTGCGGCGCGACGCAGGAAGGGGTCGAAGTCTGCGCCGAAGATGTGTTTCCGCGCGTATCCCGCGAGCTTCTTCCGGAGTGGGGGCAGGATATCCGCGTACTCCTGGCTGGTGAAGGTGCCATTCTTCGGCTTCCACTGCTCCTGGAGGTGGTAGAGGGTCTCCCGGAGGAAGCCACCCGTGCCACAGCAAGGGTCGAAGACGGTCTCGTTCTCCTTGGGGTCCAGGATGTTGACCATGAGCTTCACGGCCCCTGTGGGAGTGAAGTACTGGCCGCGGTCTCCGCGCAGGTTGTCACCCACGAGCTCCTGGTAGGCCACGCCCTTGGCATCGATTGGGGTGGCGTACAGGCTGAACGGAGCCAGCTCGCTGGTGATGAAGGCAAGGGCGGAGTCTGACAGGTTCAGCCGGTCGCGGTCGTCGAACAGCCCCTGGTCGGCATAGGCTTTCTTCACCTCTTCGAAGAGGTCTCTTATCCGCCGGGCTACGTTGCTCTTATCGGCGAGGTCCTCCAGACCGACACGAAAGCGCGGCGGACGGCCTTTCTCACGAACCAGCTGCTCGTCGTGAATTTTGGCGAACAGGACGTAGAGGAATTGCCAGAAGGCCGCGTCCTTGGGCAAGCCCTCGTTGCCGTGGATGAAGTTGTGGCAGCGCCGGAAGGCGAAGCGGAGCATGTACTCATCCGCGTGGCGCAGCTCGGCCAGGGACGAGGCGTCTCGAGTGGCGTCGAACTCTTCGGCGTCACCGCTCGGCCAGTTCGGCAGCTCGTGGAACCGCGGCTCGAACCGGGTCTCCTCGCGCTCGACGAAGTACAGGTCCTTGTCGTCGGTCCACATGCCCAGGGTGCAGGATGGTCCGGCGGCGATCATCAGCTCGCGGAGCTCTTCCACTTGCTCGTCGGCCTGGGCATAGGTGCGGATCTTGGTGACCGTACGGCCGTTCTTGGGACGGGCCTTGGTGACGACGATACGCCTTAGGTACTGCGGCTCCTTCGGCTTGCCGGGCTCGAAGATCGCGATGCTCGCTCGCCTGCGGCTCACCCGGCCAGTCTCACTGTTGCGGACCTGCAACGGGTAGTCCCGGACCATGTCCTTGGGGTTGATCCCGTACTGGTGGACTAGGGCTTTGGCGATGCGCTGGCGGACCTTCTCGGCGTCGGTAAGCTTGACGACATCCTCGTTGCTGATGTAGTCGATCGTCTCGTCGTCGCCGAGTCGGTGGGCTGCGTCGAGCCGCCCCTTGGACCGGCTGCCCTTGGCCTTCGGTCCTTCGGCCTCCCGCTGGCCCATCGGGCGCTCCGGCAGGGGAATACCGATGTCCAGCTGCTCGTCCGCCATGTGTATCGTCTGCTCCGTCCCGACTACCGTCGGTCCCGCCGACGGATGCGTCTGTGTGCGCTGCGCACCCACACCTTAGGGCAGTCCGAGGTTTCGCGGTGGCGCTGGACCTTCCGGCTTGGATTTCAAGCCCCTCAAGGGCGACTCCCGGGTCTTCCGCACCAAGATAAAGTCCTAGCAGTGCACTGCTCGCCAAGGCCGGGGCCGACGAGCAGGGCTGGGAGAGCTGGCTCGTCATCGCTGTACATGACCTCAAGCTCGTCTCCGAGGAGCTGCCCGTCGCGATCAACCGGATGATCGGTGTACATACCTCGGCCGCGCTCCGCACAGCGGCAGTGCTTACTTCCTGGGATGGCCACACCTGGCCGCTTGGCTCCACGCAGTGGCACAGACCATGCAGCATCACGATCGAATCGACTGGGTCGATGTGATTGCGCTTTCCACCATCGACAGTGAAGGGCAGATCGATTGGTGAATCAAGACACCCGGGACATTGGCACGTTCCCGCGTGTGCCGGCCTTCGTCCTTTTCGGGGGACTGGTCCTGGGCCAATGCATCAAGGTCGCGCTGACAAATAGTCCACAGCCCGCGTCCCACAGCTAATTTCGGCGCCATACGGCTGTGCAAAAGACTCCACACTCAGCGTCTTGCGCACGCAACGGTGGGTGAATGATCGCGCCATGCTCATTCGGCTTCTGCTCTGGCGCTGGTTACCTGGTATTTATAGTCTCTCGGAGTGCGCTTCAAGAGTGATCGTTTGCGAGAGCATGGCTATTCGGCCCATGCTCACCCGTACCCCGAGTGGCAGCTTAGAAGCCGTTTCTCTATCGATCATGGTGAGCATCGGTTCGAGTGTGGCGACTCGGTCGGGTGATCTCCCGGATGTCCGGGCATGAGGGTAGGGCCTCCTGCACAGCTCATGGATGTCGAATCCAAGTGAGCAACAGGAGGCCCTGTGCCGCAGTCTTGCGTTCCGGTAGTGGCGGAGTCCAACTCGCTTCCTCTGTCGTGTGACTGTGTCGCTCACCGGTTCGGGAACGCCGTGGATCGCTCGCACAGGAGGCCGAAGTATCCATCTGACATGACGGACGTGGAGTGGGCGGCGGTGCGAGAGCTGCTGCCGGTGCCGGGGCGGCCGGCCGGAGGGCTATTGCCATCGGCAGATGGTTGACGCGGTCCGCTACCTGGTCGCGGGTGGTATCACGTGGCGGTCGATGCCTTCGGACTTCCCTGCGTAGGACCGCGTCTACGCGTTTTGGCGGCGGTGGCGGGACCAGGGTAGATCGGCGAGTGGCACGACCGGTTGCGTGATCGCGTCCGCTAGGTCGAAGGACGGGATCCGGAGCCGACCGCGGGCGTCATCGACGCGCAGTCGGTCAAAGGGGCGGCGTCGGTTCCGGCCGCCAGTAGGGGGTTTGACGGCGGGAAGAAGGTCAGCGGACGCAAGCGCCATATCGTGGTGGACACCCTCGGGCTGCTACTGGTCGTGATGGTTACGGCCGCGTCGGTGACCGACCGTGAGGCCGCTGGCGGTCTGCTGGCCCGGCTGCGCAAGCGGTACTGGCGCATCTCGCGCGTGTGGGCGGACGGCGGTTACTCCGGTCAGCTGGTCGACGTCGCTCGCACCCTCTGGCGGATCGCGCTGACCGTGGTCAAGCGCACCGACGACACCCGCGGGTTCACCGTGCTGCCCAAAAGGTGGCTGGTGGAGCGGACGTTCGCGTGGCTCCTGCGCTCTCGCCGCCTGGCCCGCGACTACGAGACCCGCACCGACAGCGCCGAAGCGATGATCCACTGGTCGATGAGCATGGTCATGAGCCGCCGGCTCGCCCGGCGTGGACGCTGAACATCCCCGGAGTCTCTTCGACCAGTCAGCCCCGCGCGACCAGGCGCTTGGCTTTCGACCGCACGCCCTCGACCTTCGCCGGCACGGGCGCGAGCCCGAGCGCGACAGCAAGCTGACGGCAGTCCATCGCCTCGCCGTTCCGGCCGGCCAGGATGTCCATGAGCCGCCGGTAGTCCGGCGCCAGCACCGCCGGGTCCAGGCCCGCCCGCCATGCCGGCACCACCGAACCGGGCACCGCACCCGCCACCGGCACGGGCCGTTCGTCGGACGCGGCAACGGGCGCATTCTCGCGTCCGCGCGGTTCCGCCAGGACCTGGCCGACCGTCTCGCAGCTCGGCCTGCAGGATCTCCACCCTCTGACGGGCAGCACGCTCCCGCTCCTCCAACAGCCCCATCACCGACGGCATCTGGCACCCCACCCGAAGAGACGGCACGACACGCCATCCCTCCCGCCGAAGCACCAATCTCATGCCTGACCAGAACAAACGCAGCTACCGCCTTCGGAAAGACAACACCTTCTTACGCTTGCCCGCGGATAGGGCTGGCTTGCCTGCCCCCGATAAGCCCGATCGGCCCCCGGTTCTTGCTCGACGCGGGTCCCGGACTGAGTAGGTGGCCAAAGATCGTGTCGGCGCCCGCCCCAGCCACCGGCCGGGCCGACCACGTTCTATACGTGGGGCGCGGAGCGGGCCGCCGCCGGAACGGGACGAAGGCAGACATCCGATGCGGTTGATCTGTCAAGCCGCGGTGGGGGCCGATTGCTCGGCGTGGGTGGGGAAGGCGATTTCTTCGTTGTA
>NZ_JBHXSO010000006.1:0-19468 GCF_042714775.1 Streptomyces sp. NPDC058691
GAACGGAGGTTTCCGTTCCGGGCGGGCCACCCTGACCTGCGCGCGGGTTACTTCGTGCGGTAGGCGTTGTAGATCGACTGGGAGAGCGTGTTGCCCTTCTTGTCGGTCACCACGGCCTTGAGCGAGACGCCCGTGCCGGCCTTGGGGTTCTTCAGCGTCACCTTGCCGCTCTTGACGGTGAGCGCCTTCCAGTGCGCGCCGCCGTCGGTGGAGTAGTACACCTTCAGCGACTTGAGGTTGGAGCCCGCGGCCGAGCCCTGCACCGAGACCGGGATGGTCTTGGTGATGCCGGCCCCGGAGGTGCTCGTGGAGCTCAGCGCCGGGGTGAAGCGGACCACGGAGGCGGGCAGCTTCACCTCGTCGAAGGGCGAGACGTGCTGGGAGGTGAACGTCCAGGTCGAGGTGATCTTGGTGCTGACGGCGGCCGGCTTGCTGCGGCTCACCGTGGTGGTGAGCTGGTAGCTCGCCTTGCCGGTCGGGACGGTGAAGAAGGCGCCGTCGTCGAGCGTGCCGTCGGCGGTCCCGACCTTCGTGCCGTTCCGGTAGAGGGTCGTGGTGCCCTTGTCGTAGTCGGAGTAGCCGTCGTGGCCCGATCCGTCGTCGAAGGTGCCCACGTAGCCGTAGATCTCGTCCCCGGAGCGGAACAGTCCCGAGTCGGAGTCGAGCTTCGGGCCGAAGACGCCGACGTTCCAGGTGCGGCTGTAGCTCTTCCCCTTGCCGTAGGCCCGCTCGTCGACGAACCACTGCGCGTCGGGCAGCACCCCGTCGCCGAACTGCGCGAAGGACTGCATCCAGGTCATGCCGGTGGCGTTGAGGTACACGGTCTTGGTGTACGGCAGCTTGGCGGGGACGCCGGTCGCGATGGCGAAGGAGTCGTTGACCCTGGGCATGCTGAACAGCAGGCCGTACTTCTTCGCCGCCGGGGCGCCGGCCGTAGTGTTGATCTTGGCCAGGTCACTGCTCGGCACGGTCTTGGTGTAGCCCGTGTAGAAGGACTTGGTGCGCCCGTAGGCCACGTTGAAGAGCTTCGAGCCGTGCTCGAAGACGCCCGACACCGAGGCCTGGAACTGGGACGCGGTGAGCTCGGGACCGATGTGCGCGGTGCGGAAGTCGGTCATGGTGCCGGTGTCGAAGCTCAGCCCGCTGCCTCCGTCGCCGTACTCCAGGCTGTAACCGACGCTGAGGTCGGTCTGCTTGGCCGCGGAGTCGGGCAGCTTGAAGACGAAGGGCTTCGCGGTGCGCGCGTCGAAGGTCAGCGTGGTGTCACCGGTGATCTTCACCACCGGGCGGGTCAGCCAGTCCGCCCGCAGAGGCGTCTCGCCGTCGGCCGCCAGCTTCATGATCAGGCTGTCCACGCTGTAGGTGCCCTTGGCCACCCGCACCGTGGTGGTGCCCGCGGTCAGTTCCTGGGCGGAGCCGAAGCCGTCCAGGTCGGTGACCAGCGTGTCGAAGGTCGCGGCCGGCTTTCCGTCGCGGTCCAGGTTGTTGATGGTGAGGTTGTACGCCTCGGTCTCGCGGACCACGGCCGCCGCGGTGCGGACGGTCTGGCCGCCGCCGGTGGCCACCACGTAGGCGCTGTAGGCGCCGTCGATGGTGCCGCCGATGGTGGAGTCGACGGTCACGGTCGCCTCGGCGGTCCCGCCCGCGGGGACCGTCACCTGCTGCTTGTCGAGGGTGAAGAAGCCCGCGGGGGCGGCGCCGCCGCGCGGCCCCTGGCCGGTGAGCGACAGGTCGAGGGTGACGTCCTGCTGACCGGAGTTCCGGTAGGTGACGGTCTTCGTCAGCTGGGGGTCGTCGTCGTGCGGCCACAGGGCGGTGCCGAAGTTCAGCGACGCCGGCTCGGCGACGACGCTCTGCCCGATCGCGCGGGCCACGTCGATCCGGCCGGAGCCCTGCTGGAACGGGGTGTAGCCGCCGTCCTCCGCGGAGCCGATGAGGACGGTCTTGATCTGCTGGCCCGTCCAGTCCGGGTGCTCCTGGGCGAGGATCGCCGCGGCGCCCGTGACGTGCGGGGTCGCCATGGAGGTGCCGGAGATGGTCAGGTAGCCGTCCGCGGGGTGCGGGACCTCCGGGTCGGTGTCGATGACACTGCCCTTGGCCGCGGCCGCGGTGATGTCCACGCCGGGGGCGGTGACATCGGGCTTGATCGCGCCGTCGCCCACGCGCGGACCGCGCGAGGAGAAGTCGGCCAGCTTGTCGCTCTTGTCGACGGCGCCGACGGTCAGCGCGGCGTCCGCGCTGCCGGGGGAGCCGACGGTGGAGGCCTGGTCGCCCTCGTTGCCCGCCGCGATGACGAACAGCGGGGCCTTGTCGCCGGCGGACAGCTTGTTGACGGCCGCTTCGATCGGGTCGACACCCGGGGTGTCGGTGCCGCCGAGGCTCAGGTTGACGATCCTGGCGCCCTGCGCGGCGGCCCACTCCAGGCCCTTGATGATGCCGGCGTCGTCACCGAAGCCTTCGTCGTCCAGCACCTTGCCGCTGATGATCTGCGCGCCCGGGGCGACGCCCTTGTACTTGCCGCCCGACTTCGCGCCGGTGCCGGCCGCGATGGAGGCGACGTGGGTGCCGTGGCCGTAGTGGTCGTCGGAGTTGCCGGAGTCCGAGAAGTTCTTGACGTCCACCACCTTGGTGCCCGCGGGCAGGTCCGGGTGGTGGGTGTCGACTCCGGTGTCCAGGACGGCGATCTTGATGCCCTTGCCGTCGTAGCCGGCGGCCCACGCGGTCGGCGCGCCGATCTGCGGCACGCTCTTGTCGAGCGCGGCCTTCTGGATCGCGTTCAGCCAGACCGTGCCCAGGCCGGACTCGGCGGAGGCGTACGGCGAACCGTTTCTGCCGTTGGTCAGCGCCGACCAGACGTCGGTGGCGTCCTTCTCGGGGGCGGTGACGGACTCGCCGTTCAGCTGCTTGAAGGTGTTCGTCACCTTCGTGCCCTCGGCCGCGTGCAGTGCGGACTTGGCCTCCGGCGCACCGCCCTTGTACGTGACGATCAGCCCGAGGCCGTGCCGCTGCGCCGCCTTGCGGTACTCCGCGCGGCTGAGCGTGGTCACGTCGAAGAGCCTGCGGTCGACTCGCCCCTGGGCGATGAGCTGCGTCGCGTCCTGCGGGACGACGTAGACATGGCCGTTCTGCCGGCGTATCTGGACCGGTATGCCCTCGCGGCCCTTCGCGCGCTTCACGGCGACGGGCTTGCCCTTGGCGTCCACGGCGACCTGGTCACCCGTGATCAGGGTGAGCCACGTCGGCCCGCCCTGCCGGGCGGCGTCGGAGTCGGCCGACGTCCGTGCTCCCGGCGTTCCCGCCGGTCCGGCCGCGGTGGCCGGCAGGACGACGCCCGCGGTCAGTACCGCGACGACCCCCGCTGCGAGCGCTGACGCGCGCGCCTTGCTCCACTGTGCGTGCAACTTCTCCCCTTGTGTCTGTGTCATGACACGCGGGAGTCCTCTTGCCGGGCGCGCACGCGATGTTCCCCCCACGGCGAATCCCCCGGCGAAGCCCCCCGCCTTACTGCTCAGTATCCACCGCGTGCCCCGGGGGGCTCCAGGGCCTCACCCGTAAACATCGCGGCGGATTCGGCCAAGTGTCCTCCGTGCGTCCATGCGATCCGTACGGGGGGTGCGGTGAAGCGCTTCGACACGTCTCTGGACAGGGTTTCGGGCACTGGATACGGTCTGACGTCGAAGCGCTTCACCGCGAACGCCTCACTTCGCCCGCTCCGCCACGCCCGCCGCCCGTCCACCCGAGGGAGCCGCCGGATGGTCACGCTCGCCGAGGTCGCCCGGCACGCCGGGGTCTCCGCCAGCACCGTGTCGTACGTCCTGAGCGGCAAGCGGTCCATCTCCGAGGCCACGCGGCACCGGGTCGAGCGCAGCATCCAGGAGCTCGGCTACCACCCCCACGCCGGCGCCCGGGCGCTGGCCAGCAGCCGATCCAACATCATCGCCCTGATGGTGCCGTTGCGTACAGACATGTACGTCCCCGTCATGATGGAGATCGCCATCGCCGTCGCCACCACGGCGCGGCAGCACGGCCATGACGTGCTGCTGCTCACCGGCGAGGAGGGGCCGACCGCGGTGCGCCGGGTCGCCGCGAGCGGGCTGGCCGACGCGATGATCCTCATGGACGTCGAACTCCACGACGAGCGCATTCCGTTGCTCCGCGCCGGCGACCGGCCCGCGGTCCTCATCGGCCTGCCCGCCGACCCCGCCGGACTCACCTGCGTCGACCTCGACTTCGAGGCCACCGGCGCGCTCTGCGTCGACCACCTCGCCGACCTCGGCCATCGCGACGTCGCCGTCGTCGGCGAGGCCGCCGCGGTCTACCAGCGGCACACCGGCTTCGCCGAACGCACCCTCCAGGGCCTGCGCGCCCGCGCCGCCGTGCGCGGCCTGCGGCTCATCCACCGCCCCTGCGAGGGCAGTTGGGAGTCCACCGCCGGCACCGTCTCCCGCATCTTCGAGGAACGGCCCGACACCACCGCCCTCGTCGTCCAGAACGAGGCCGCCATCGGCCCCCTGCTGTCCCTCCTGCGCCAGCGCGGCCGCGCGGTCCCCGAGGACGTCTCCGTCATCGCCGTCTGCCCCGACCAGGTCGCCACCCAGTCGGCGCCCCGGCTGACCTCGGTCGCCATCCCCGCGGAGGAGATGGGCCGCCGCGCCGTCGACCTCGTCATGACGAAACTCGGCGACCGTCCCTCCGCGTCCTCTCCCGGGGTCCACCTCATCGACCCCCGCCTGACGGTCCGCGACAGCAGCGGGCCCGTGCCGGTGTAGTTCCCGGTGATCGCCCCGGGTGCGTCCTCAGGCGGCGTCGAACGGCGGCATGATCCTCACCACGACCAAGAGACGGGCCCGCGGGGCCACCAGAAAGTAGAACCTGCCGCCTGCCGCGTCCATGTGGCGCAGACCACCGGGCCGGGGGCCGCTGCCGAAGTCGCGGAGATCGACGCCCGTATCGGCCAGTTCGATCAACTGCCCGGCAAGGCGCTCCACTTCGGCGACGACGAAGCCGGGAACGCCACCGGTGACGTGCGCGTGGTCCGGGTCGTACTCCCAGCGCCAGTCGCTCACCGCTGGTGGACCGCGACGGCGGCATGGGCGGTGTCGAGGATCCGGCCGATCTCCGCTGCCGCTTTGCCGGCCTGGACGGCGTCACCTGATTCCGCCACCTCTTCCCAGTGCCGCATGTCCGCCGCGAGCTGGGGGTGTCGCTGGATGTGCACATACGCCGACCACTGCGCGATGAACCGCCGCAGCGGAGCGAGGTCCGATCCCTGGCGGGACTGGTCCGCCGCCTGGTCGAGTTCGTGTGTGAACGCGGGCAGAGCCGCCGGCGCGATCTGCGCGATCGCCTGGCGCAGCGCCGTCACGGTGGCAGGCGGCCGAGGGATGAGGGGCTGCCCGGCGCTGGAGGCGGTCATCGGTTCTCCCATGGGCTGATTCTGAACCCTCGCGCCAGCCTACTCAGCGGAAGCCTGACGCCGGCCCCCGATCGGGTGAGGCCCGAGCCGGGATCCTCGGCGACGTCGATCATGGCGCCGGTCTGTCGTGCGCGTAGTGCTCCGAGAGGAAGCGGATCAGTACCTCGACCTGTGCCTCCAGTACCTCGTCGGCGGCGCCGAGGAGTTGGACCGAGACGACCGAGCCCCCGGCCGACCGGGCCATGCGCACGTCCACGCGCCCGCGGCCGACGAGGGGGTAGAGGAACCAGTCGGCGCCGGCGCGGTCGTCGTCGGTGGTGGACAGGCCGTACTCGACCGCCTGCCAGTCGGAGTCGTCGAAGTCGTAGCCGACGAGGTCGGACAGGAGCCGGCACAGCGGCCGGAGGTTCTCCTCGAACACCCAGCCGCCCCCGAGGACGTGCTGCTCCGGCGGCGGGGTCACCGGCCGGGCACGGCCGGGTTCGCGGGGCAGGCGACGCCCGTGCCGCCGATGCCGCAGTAGCCCGCGGGGTTCTTGGCGAGGTACTGCTGGTGGCGGGCCTCGGCTGGGTAGAAGGGGCCGGCGGGGGCGATCTCGGTGGTGACGGGGCCGTGGCCGGCGGCGTGGAGGGCGGCGGCGTAGCGCTCGCGGGAGGCGAGGGCGGCGGCGTGCTGTCGCGGGGAGTGGGTGCGCAGGGCGGAACGGTACTGGGTGCCGTGGTCGTGGCCCTGGCGGTAGCCCTGCGTGGGGTCGTGGGCCTCCCAGAAGGCGCGCAAGAGCCCGTCGTAGGGGAGGAGGGCGGGGTCGAAGGCCACCCGCACCGTCTCCGCGTGACCGGTGAGGCCGCTGCACACCTCCTCGTAGGCGGGGTGCGCGGTGTGGCCGCCCTGGTAGCCGACGAGGGTGGTCCACACGCCGGGCAGGCGCCAGAAGGTGCGTTCGGCGCCCCAGAAGCAGCCGAGGGCGAGGTCGGCGACCTCCAGCCCGGCGGGGTAGGGGCCGGCGAGCGGGGTGTCGAGCAGGACGTGCCGCGCGGGCAGGGCGTGCGGCGGGGCGGGGCGGCCGGGCAGGGCCTCCTCGGGGGAGGGCAGGCGCAGGCCGTGGTGGGGGAAGGGCGTCACCGTCAACGGGCCGGACCCGGGGCGGAGTTGCGCTGGAGGCCGGCGATGGCCTGGGCGCGGTAGAGGGCGTACGCGGCGGCGGGGTCGTCGGCGTACGACCAGGGGGCCGCGCCCGCGAACCCGTCGACGTGCCGGATCTGTTCGACGGCCTCGGGGTAGCGCTCGGCCCGCACCAGGAAGGAGATCAGCAGGTGCCGCACCAGCGGCACCACCGGGTCGTTGGGGGAGGCGTGCTCCGTGGCATAGAGGGCGCCGCCGACTGCCCGGGAGATGACCTCGCTCTGGTAGAAGCCGCTGCTCAGGATGAGTTCCGGCAGGTGCGCGAAGACCTGGAAGAGCGGCAGCGCCGGCAGCAGGCTGCCCTGCGGCCCGTAGGCGGCGGCGCGCTCGGCGAAGTCGCGGGCGGCCTGCTCGGGCAGCCGGGACAGGGCGACGAGGTGCGCGCCCATGTGGTGCCGGGCGAGGCCGGTGATCTTCTCCCAGGAGGTCTCGAAGTCGCCGTCCGCGGCGAGGTCGACGATGTACGGGACCGGGTCGCCCGGCGCCAGCAGCGCGGCCTCCGTCGCGACCGTGCGGGCCTCCTCCAGGATCATCGTCACGTCCGGCGAGTCCGCCGGGGCGCGCCGCGCCTGCTGCACCAGGAACGCGGCCTGGACGGCGGCGCCGCCCGGGTCCCCCGGTTCCTCCACCCGCCAGGTGCGCAGCCATGCCCCGCCCTTGCCGGGTGCCCGGGTCAGCTCCACCGCTGCCGCCCCGGCCAGCGTCTGGACCCGCTGCCAGCGGGCCTCGCCCTCCACCGGCGTGCCCTTGAGCAGCGCGGACACCGCGTGCCAGTCCTGGGTCCGCTGGGTCGCGGTGAGGGCCTGGGTCAGTTCGGGGTCGGGCCCCGGCAGCCGGATGTCGATCATGTCCTGGGACACGAACCCGTACAGGGCGGGGTCGGCCGCCGCCCTGGCCCACTCGGCGCGGCCGCGCAGCAGGCGGGGCCACATCACGACGGCGGCGATCAGGAGCACTCCGTACAGCACCCAGAGGAATTCCATGATGAGCAAGCGTACGCGCGCCCGGCCGGCACGCCCCCGTCCCGTCGCTCGCACTACGCTCGGCGCTATGAGCGAGCAGCAGCATCAGAACTTCGAGACCCTCGCGATCCACGCGGGTCAGGCGGCCGACGCCCAGACCGGGGCCGTCGTGACGCCGATCTACCAGGTCTCCACGTACAAGCAGGACGGCGTCGGCGGTCTGCGCGGCGGCTACGAGTACAGCCGCAGCGCCAATCCGACCCGCACGGCGCTGGAGGAGAACCTCGCGGCGCTGGAGGGCGGCCGGCGCGGCCTGGCCTTCGCGTCGGGGCTGGCGGCCGAGGACTGCCTGCTGCGCACGGTCCTGAAGCCCGGCGACCACGTCGTCATCCCGAACGACGCCTACGGCGGCACCTTCCGGCTCTTCGCGAAGGTCGTGGAGCGCTGGGGCGTGCAGTGGTCGGTCGCCGACACCTCCGACCCGGCGGCGGTGCGGGCCGAGATCCGCCCCAACACCCGGGTCATCTGGGTCGAGACGCCCAGCAATCCGCTGCTCGGCATCACCGACATCGCCGTGCTCGCGGACATCGCGCGCGGCGCGGACGCCCGGCTCGTGGTCGACAACACCTTCGCCAGCCCCTACCTGCAGCAGCCCCTGTCGCTCGGCGCCGACGTGGTCGTGCACTCCACGACCAAGTACATGGGCGGCCACTCAGACGTGGTCGGCGGCGCGCTGATCGCGGCCGAGGCGGGCCTCGGCGAGGAACTGGCCTACCACCAGAACGCGATGGGCGCGGTCGCCGGCCCCTTCGACGCCTGGCTGGTCATGCGCGGCATCAAGACCCTCGCGGTGCGCATGGACCGGCACAGCGACAACGCGGAGAAGGTCGCGGACCTGCTGTCCACGCACCCGAAGGTCACCCAGGTCTTCTACCCGGGCCTGGCCGAGCACGCGGGGCACGACGTCGCGGCCAAGCAGATGAAGCGCTTCGGCGGCATGGTCTCGTTCCGCGTCGCCGGCGGCGAGGAGGCGGCGGTCGAGGTCTGCAACCGGGCCCGGCTGTTCACCCTCGGGGAGTCGCTGGGCGGCGTGGAGTCGCTGATCGAGCACCCGGGCCGGATGACGCACGCCTCGGCGGCCGGTTCGGCGCTGGAGGTGCCGGCCGACCTGGTGCGTCTCTCGGTGGGCATCGAGTCCGTCGACGACCTGCTGGAGGACCTGCGGCACGCCCTGGGCTGATGCGGGCGCGGGCGCCGCGTTTCCCGCGGCGTCCGCTACCAGTAGACCAGGGGCGTCGTCTGCAGCGGCTGCGGGTCCGGCCACCACAGGGCGGCCGCCACCAGGGCGGCGGTCAGGCCGGCCAGCAGCAGCGCCCACAGCAGGACGTGCAGGACGCGGCGGCGCGCGAGGACGCGCCTGCCGCGTTCGGCGGCCCTGGGGGCGAGGTCGGCGGGGACGAGGGGGTGCGCGCCGTCCAGCAGCCGGCGGACCTCGTCCTCCTTGCGCTCCTGCAGCGTCATGAGGCCGCCTCCCGCACCTGGGGCGCGGGTTCGGCCGTCGGGCGCCGGTCGCGCAGGGCGGCCGTGGCCCGCAGGCACACCATCCGCACCCGGTCGACCGGCATGCCGAGCTGGGCGGCGGTCTGCTCCTCCGCGATCCCCTCGTACAGCCGCAGGACGATCACCAGCCGCTCCTGGACGGTCAGCGCCCCGAGCAGTCCGCCGCGCGGCCGCCGCCACCGGGGCCGCAGCGCGAAGCGGCGGACGATCTCGGCGCGGGTGTGGACGTACGGGTCCTCGCCGCGCAGCCGGAACCAGTCCGCGTACGTCCGGGACAGGGCGGCGCACAGCAGCTCGGTGCCCTCGTCGCGGTCGCCGGCGAGCAGGGTGGCGGCATGCAGCAGACGTCCTGCCGCCCCCGCCGCGAACGCCGCGAACTCGGCGTCGCGCAGGCGTTCCGCTGCCGCCCGGCGCTCTCCCACAGCGCCATGGGACGGCAGACGGCGACCTCAGGTCAAGAGCTCTGCTCGTCCCCGGACGTCATCCCCAAGTGATAGTCCGCCAAAGCGGAGTTGAAACGGCCGAGGAGATCGGTGAACATCTCCCGTTCCTGCTCGGTCCAGTCCTCCGTCACGACCGACATGAGCTCACGGCGCGAGGTGCGCACCTCTTCGAGGCGCGTGCGCCCCCGGGGGGAGAGCGCGAGGACCACCGCGCGCCCGTCCTCGGGGTGCGAGGTGCGCTTGACCAGACCGCTGTCGACGAGCGGCGCGACCTGCCGGGTGACGGTCGAGGAGTCGATGCCCATGCCCTCGGCGAGCGCCTTGACACCCATAGGACCCTCGTTGTCCAGCCGGTTGAGCAGCAGGTATGCCGCCCGGTCCATGGAGTTGCGGGCCTTGCCGACGCCACCAAGACGGGTCTGCTCCGCGCGCCGGGCGAAGAGAGCCACCTGGTGCTGCAGGCGCTCCAGGAGGTCGGTCGTTGTCTCCGAGGGAATGGGCATGGCCGGAAGCTCGCGTTCTGTCGGTCCTGCGAAGGTTGGGAGAAGAGTACGCGGAGAGCGTCACCCCGGGACCCCACCGGGGAAAACTGCTTCGTACCGGGCCTTGGGACGTCCTGCTGCAAGACTGGGGCTCATGGAAAGCCCGGCAAGCCCTGTACGTCCCGTGCGCCGTCCGGCGGGCCCGCCCCCCGCGCACCCGGTCACCATCGACGACATCCGCGGTGCGCACAAGATGCTGTCCGGGGTGGCCCGGACGACCCCGATGGAGGGCAGCCGCTACCTCTCGGGACTGGTGTCCGCGCCGGTGCACCTCAAGTGCGAGAACCTTCAGCGCACCGGTTCCTTCAAGGTGCGCGGCGCCTACGTGCGGATCGCGGGGCTGCGGCCGGAGGAGCGGGCGGCCGGGGTCGTCGCGGCGAGCGCGGGCAACCACGCGCAGGGCGTGGCGCTGGCGGCCTCGCTGCTGGGGGTGCGCTCCACCGTCTTCATGCCCGTCGGCGCCCCGCTGCCCAAGGTGGCGGCCACCCGCGAGTACGGGGCCGAGGTGCGGATGCACGGGCAGGTGGTGGACGAGACGCTGCACGCCGCCCGTGTGTACGCGGAGGAGACCGGTGCCGTCTTCATCCACCCCTTCGACCACCCCGACATCATCGCGGGCCAGGGCACGGTGGGGCTGGAGATCCTGGAGCAGTGTCCCGAGGTGCGCACGATCGTGGTCGGTGTCGGCGGCGGCGGGCTCGCCGCGGGCGTGGCGCTGGCGGTGAAGTCGGTGCGCTCCGACGTCCGCGTGATCGGGGTGCAGGCGGAGGGGGCGGCCGCGTACCCGCCGTCGCTGCGGGCCGGGCGCCCGGTGGTGCTGGACACCGTGGCCACCATGGCGGACGGCATCAAGGTGGGCTGCCCCGGGGACGTGCCGTTCGGCATCATCCGGGATCTGCTGGACGATGTGCACACGGTCAGCGAGGACGAGCTGTCCAAGGCGCTGCTGCTCTGCCTGGAGCGGGCCAAGCAGGTCGTGGAGCCCGCCGGGGCGAGCCCGGTGGCCGCGCTGCTGGCCCGGCCGGAAGCGTTCGAGGGGCCGGTGGTGGCCGTGCTGTCGGGCGGCAACGTGGACCCGCTGCTGATGGAGCGCCTCCTGCGGCACGGCATGTCGGCGGCCGGCCGCTATCTGTCGCTCAGGCTGCGGCTGACGGACCGGCCGGGCGCGCTGGCGGCGCTGCTGGGGATCCTCTCGGAGAGCGACGCCAACATCCTGGACATCGCGCACGTCCGTACCGATTCCCGGCTGGGGCTGACCGAGGCCGAGGTCGAACTGCGCCTGGAGACGCGCGGGCCCGAGCACCGGGAGGCGGTGGGCTCGGCGCTGCGGGCCGCGGGGTACACGCTGCTCTGACCTCGGTGTGCTCAGGGCGTGCGACCGGGGCGTGTGACCTGGGTGTGATCAGGGTGTGACCAGGGTGCGCCCGCCGGCGGGCCCCGATTGTCAGTGGCGTGCGGCAGGCTGGACACGGGTGTTGCGGACGCGGTGGAACGCGGGAGAAGGAGCCGCGAAAAAAACCGGTTGACGCGATATATCGCGTCTGGGATGCTCGCGATGTATCGACGTGTGCCGCCGCTCCGGCCGCACGCCCGTGCATCCCCCACATCTCACTCATGCCCTGAAGGGGAGACAACGCATGCCAGGCGCCATCCACGCCGAAGGTCTGGTGAAGACCTTCGGTGACGTACGGGCACTGGACGGAGTGGACCTCGACGTCCCCGAAGGTACCGTCCTGGGCCTGCTCGGCCCGAACGGAGCCGGGAAGACCACCGCCGTCCGCGTCCTGACCACCCTGCTGCAGCCGGACAGCGGCAAGGCCGTCGTCGCCGGTATCGACGTGCTCAAGCACCCCAACGAGGTGCGCCGGCAGATCGGCCTGTCCGGTCAGTTCGCCGCCGTCGACGAGTACCTGACCGGCCGCGAGAACCTGCAGATGGTCGGGCGTCTGTACCAGATGTCCTCCCGGGACGCGAAGGCGCGCGCCACCGAGCTGCTGGAGCGCTTCAACCTCGCCGACGCGGCCGACCGTACGGCCAAGACCTACTCCGGTGGCATGCGCCGCCGCCTGGACCTGGCGGCCGCGCTGGTCGTCCGGCCGCCGGTGATGTTCATGGACGAGCCGACCACCGGCCTCGACCCGCGCAACCGCCTCGCCCTGTGGGAGGTCATCCAGGACCTCGTGGCCGGCGGCACCACCCTGCTGCTCACCACGCAGTATCTGGAGGAGGCCGATCACCTCGCGCACGACATCTGCGTGATCGACCACGGCAAGGTCATCGCACGCGGCACCTCCGACGAGCTCAAGGCGCGTACCGGCGGCGAGCGCGTCGAGGTCGTCGTGCACGACCGCGAGCACCTGACCACCGCCACCGAGGTGCTCCAGGGCTTCGGCAAGGGCGACACCTCGCTCGACAACCACACCCGCCGGATCACCGTGCCCGTCACCGGCGGCGCGAAGCTGCTCGCGGAGGTCATCCGCGAACTCGACACCCGCGGCATCGAGATCGACGACATCGGTCTGCGCCGCCCCACGCTCGACGATGTCTTCATGTCGCTCACCGGCCACGCCGCCGAGGAGAAGGAAGAGGAGTCCCAGTGACCACGGCGACCGACGCGGTACCCACCGCCAAGCCGCGCCCCACCAACCCGTTCGTGCAGTCCGTCCGCGACTCGCTGGTGGTGGCCCAGCGCAACCTGATCCGCATGATGCGGATCCCCGAGGTCGTCATCTTCGGCCTCGTCCAGCCGATCATGTTCGTGGTGCTGTTCAGCTACGTCTTCGGCGGCTCCATGAACGTCGGCGGCTCCACGAGCCCGGCGGTCTACCGCGAGTTCCTGATGGCGGGCATCTTCGCCCAGACCGTCACCTTCGCGACCGCCGGCGCGGGCGCGGGCATCGCCGACGACATGCACAAGGGCCTCATCGACCGCTTCCGGTCGCTGCCGATGGCCCGCGGCGCGGTGCTCACCGGCCGCACCCTGGCCGACCTGGTGCAGACGGCGCTGACCGTCGTCGTGCTCGCGATCGTCGCGGTGCTCGTCGGCTGGCGCATCCACGAGGGCCTGCCCAAGGCGATCGGGGCGTTCGCGCTGCTGCTCCTGCTCGGCTACGCGTTCTCCTGGATCGGCGCCCTGATCGGCCTGTCGGTCCGGACCCCGGAGGCGGCCACCTCCGGCGGTCTGATCTGGCTGTTCCCGCTGACGTTCATCTCGAACGCCTTCGTGGACTCCAACCAGATGACCCCGTGGCTGCGGCACATCGCCGAGTGGAACCCCTTCAGCGCCACCGTGCTGGCCTGCCGTGAGCTGTTCGGCAACCTGCCGCCCAACTACCAGGCGGCGGACGCCTGGCCGATGCAGCATCCGGCGCTCGCCTCGGTGCTGTGGTCGGTCGTGATCATCGTGGTCTTCCGGACCCTGGCCGTGCGCAAGTACCGCTCCGCCACCGCGTGAGCGTGCGGACGCAACGGGAGCCCCCGGCCGTCGTGGCCGGGGGCTCCGCTGTGTCCGTGGGCGGGGCTGCCGGTGTGCCGGGGCCCGCCGTGTGTCAGCCGCTGTACGGCTTCGCCTCGATGATCTTCACCGAGGCCTTCTTGCCGTTGGGGAGCTCGTAGCTCGCGTCCTCGCCGACCTTCTTGCCGTTCACACCCGAGCCGAGCGGGGACTGCGGCGAGTAGGTCTCCAGGTCCGACGACACGTATTCGCGCGAGCCGAGCAGGAAGGTCAGGGTGTCGTCCGGGTCGCCGTCGAAGGCGATCGTGACGACCATGCCGGGCGCGACCACACCGTTGTCCGCGGGGGCCTCGCCCACCTTGGCGTGCTGAAGCAGCTGCGTCAGCTGGCGGATCCGGAGCTCCAGCTTGCCCTGGTCCTCACGCGCCGCGTGGTAGCCGGCGTTCTCCTTGAGATCGCCTTCCTGGCGGGCTTCCTCGATCTTGGCGACGATCTCGGCGCGCGCCGGACCAGACAGATGCTCCAGCTCGGCCTTGAGCTGGTCGTACGCCTCCTGGGTCAGCCAGGTGACGTTCTCACTGGTCTGGGTCACAGGTGCTCCTCGTCGGTACTCGCTTGCTTACAAATGAACGCCCTACCCAGAAAGATGCGTCTTCGCGGGAGGGCGAAACCACGAGCCTAACAATTCCCCCCGACAATCGGCGAGAGGAAAATCGTCAAGAGGGCATCAGCGCAGGTCACGCCGGTATCGGCGGAGTCTGCGCGATCAGTGTGTCGGCTGGCAGCCGATCAGCTCCGCGGAAGTCCCGCGACTGGTGGTGCGAATGGTGGCCACGGTGTCGACGCGACCGCTGTGCTGATTGAGCCGGACATCCCGGCGGCCCACCTCGGAGTGGTCCTCGGCGACCGAGCGCAGCGTGCACACCGCGGTGACATCCGTGTTCTTGCGCACTTCCAGATGGACCTGGACCTCGTGGTCGGAGACCACCTGGAACTTGATCACCTCGCCGCTGACCTGGGTGCCGGCGATCTTGTCCCAGCCGATCCACACCAGCAGGACCAGCGTCAACGCGCCCAGCACGGCCCCGATGATCTTGAGTGTGCGGTCGGCGCGGGCGTCCGCGTCCGCGCTCCGGCCGTACCGGCCCTCGGGCACCTGCCGGGTCACCGCGCTCATCGATCAGTCCTCCCGGGGGCGGGGAATCCCGCCCTGGAATTAAACAGCCCCTTGCTTCGGTCACTATAGAAGTCGCTACTCCGACCCCCGACTGAGGATCCAACCTTGACCGATCAGCTGCGACTGATGGCCGTGCACGCCCACCCCGACGACGAGTCGAGCAAGGGCGCGGCCACCATGGCCAAGTACGTCTCCGACGGCGTCGACGTCCTGGTCGCCACCTGCACGGGAGGCGAGCGCGGTTCCGTACTCAATCCCAAGCTCCAGGGCGACACGTACATCGAGGAGCACATCCACGAGGTCCGCGCCAAGGAGATGGACGAGGCCCGCGAGATCCTGGGCGTCAAGCAGTCCTGGCTCGGCTACGTCGACTCCGGCCTTCCGGAGGGCGACCCGCTGCCGCCGCTGCCCGAGGGCTGCTTCGCCCTCCAGGACGTGGACGAGGCCGCCGGGACACTGGTGCGGCTCATCCGCGAGTTCCGTCCGCACGTGATCACCACGTACGACGAGAACGGCGGGTACCCGCACCCCGACCACATCATGACCCACAAGATCTCGGTGATCGCCTTCGAGGCGGCCGGCGACCCGGAGCGCTACCCCGAGGCCGGCGAGCCCTGGACGCCGCTGAAGCTCTACTACAACCAGGGCTTCAACCGGCAGCGCACCGTGGCCCTGCACGAGGCGCTGCTCGCCCGCGGCCTGGAGTCCCCGTACGGCGAGTGGCTGGAGCGGTGGAAGACCTTCGACCGGCCCGAGCGCTCCCTGACCACCCATGTGCCGTGCGCCGACTTCTTCGAGATCCGGGACAAGGCGCTGCTCGCGCACGCCACCCAGATCGACCCCGACGGCGCCTGGTTCCACGTGCCGATGGACATCCAGAAGGAGGTCTGGCCGAACGAGGACTACGAGCTCGCGAAGTCCCGCGTGGACACCACCCTCCCCGAGGACGACCTCTTCGCGGGCATCCGGGAGAATTGAGCGCGTGAACGCGACATTCGGCACGGCCGCAGCCCAGCTCGTTCCTCTCGCCGTCAAGGACCTCGACGAGAACAAGGTGACGCCCGGACTCCTGGGCTTCATCATCTTCGCCCTCATCGGCCTGTCCCTGTGGTGGCTGATGAAAAATATGAACAAGCAGATGCACAAGATCGACTTCGTCGAGGCGCCGGACCCCTCCGCGGACGCGGAGCCGGTTCCCGGCAAGGGCTCCGGCCGCGCCGGCTGACCCGGCCGCACCACGCCGTGGGACCCCGGGCGGAGACCGCCCGGGGTTGTGGCCTGCCCTGACGCGATGCTCTGACGCGCCCCCGCGCTCAGCCCGGGTGCAGGTCGGAGGCGCGGTCCGCGGGTGGCGGTGTCATCGCCATGCGCGCCCCGCGTGACGGCACCATGCCCAGCCGCCAGGCCTCCCACGGGGTCCCCGGTTCGACGCCGCGCTCCAGCAGCAGGGCGTACGCCTCCGCGTACTCCTCCAGGTCCAGGTCGCGTCCCTCGTAGGTGTCCCGCAGCAGTGTGGACAGCCCCTCGCGCGCCTCGGCGGCGCCGTCCTCGGTCAGCAGCGGCAGCAGCGTGCACTGCAGGAAGCGCGACCAGTCCGCGCCGCGGCGGTCGGGCAGGGCGGTGAAGAGGCGTTCGGCGTCCCGCAGCAGCTCCAGCGCCTCCGGGACGCGGCCGTTGCCCGCGTCGATCACCGCCAGTTCCACGCAGGACCACGCCTCGCCGTGCGGCACGCCGATACGGCGGAAGTCGGCGCGGGCGTCCTGCAGCAACTGGCGGGCGAAGCCGCTGTTGCGCAGATTGCCGGTGAGGGCGGCCCGCTGGTCGCGGGTGACCCGCGCCGAGTGGTGCCGGGCGCAGGCCAGCCCGTAGACGTCGCGCATGCGGCTGAACATCGTGCGGGAACGCTCCAGGGCCCGCAGCGCGGGATCGAGCTCCCCGGCCTCCTCCAGCGCCTGGCCGAGGTAGTACAGCGACCAGGCCTCGCCGCGGGCGTCCTCGTTGGCCCGGTGGCGCGTCAGCGCGTCACCCAGCACCCGCTGGGCGGCCGGGGCGTCGCCGCGCAGCAGCCGGGCACGGGCGAGCTGGGTGGCCGTCCATGCGGTGCCGCGCGGATCGCGGGTGGCGGTGTAGCACTCGCCGGCGGCCTGGAGTTCGGCCTCGCCGCGGTCCGCGTCGCCGACCGCCAACTGCCATTGCCCCAGCTGCAGATGGGCCCAGGCCTGGCCGTGCACGCTCTCGCTCTCGCGGTGCAGGGCCAGCGACTCGGTCAGCAGGTCGTGGGCCTCCGCCAGCCGGCCCGCGTCGCGCAGCACCGCCGCCAGCGCGTGCTGCGTCCACGCCCGGTCGGCGCGCAGTTCCTCGGCCGCCTGCAGCTCCAGGGCCTCACGGAGCTTCTCCTCCGCCTCGTGGAGGCTGCCCTGCTGCTGGAGCGTGATGCCGAGACTGCACAGCGCGCGGGCGGCGCCCGCCGGGTGCTGCGCCTCGAAGTACAGGTCGACCACGGACGAGAGCGTGGAACGGGCCTTGTCGAGCTCGCCGAGCTGCCGGGCGGCGATGCCCGTGCGCCACTGCACCGAGCGCACCAGCACGTTCTGGTCGGCCTCGCGCTGGTGCCGCTGCGCCAGCTCGCTGATCTCGCCCAGCCGGTACAGGTCGCCGCGCAGCAGGCAGTAGTCGCACAGTGCGCCCAGCAGGTGCTGCACGACCCGCTGGTCGACGCCGTCGGCCTGCCGCAGGGCGGCGGTGATGAAACTGGACTCCTCGTCCAGCCAGCGCAGCGCGAGGTCCAGCGAGGCGAAGCCCTGCGGTCCGAACCGGTCCGCGCGGGTGGAGGTGCGCCCGTCCACCAGGCGGATCACGGAGTCCGCGAGTTCGGCGTAGCTGCGGATCAGCCGCTCCTGGGCGGCGGCCCGCTCGTCCGGGTCCTCCTCGTCGAGCAGACGCGCGTGCGCGAAGCGGCGCACCAGATCGTGCAGCCGGTAGCGGCTGCCGCGTACGTGCTCGATGAGCCCGGCCGCGGCCAGTTCGGCCAGCCGGCGTGCCGCCTCCTGCTCGTCGGCCGCCAGCAGTGCCGCGGCCGCCGCCGCCCCGAGACTGGTGCGCCCGGCCAGCGCCAGGCGCCGCAGCAGCCGGCGGGCGGCTTCCGGCTGGTCGTGGTAGCGCAGTGCCAGCGCCCGGTCGACCGGGTCGAGCGGCCCGTAGGCGGCGAGTTCGGCCGCGAGGCCCGCGGCCCCGCGCTCGGGCAGCGAACTGCCCGCGATGCGCAGTGCCAGTGGGAGGCCGCCGCACAGCCGCCGGATCTCCTCGGCGTGCGCGGCATCCGTGCCTTCGCTGCCGCCGTCGCTGCCCTCTCCGCCGAGCGCGGCCAGCAACTCCCGTGAGGCGCCCGCCGTCAGGGGCTCCACGTTGAGGTCGTAGACGCGCGCGGCCGGGACGTCCAGCGCCAGCGGCCCCGCCGCGGTCACCAGCACGAGGCTGTCGGACCGCTCGGGGACCAGTGCCCTGACCTGCCCGGCGTCGGCCGCGTCGTCAAGGACGACGACGACCGGCACGCCCGTCAGCCGCTTCTGGTACTCGTCGGCCAGGCGCCGCAGGTGCTGCTCCTGGGACGTGCGCTCGCGGAAGAGCAACTGCTCGCGGGGCGCGCCCAGCCGGTTCAGCAGGTGGAGCAGCGCGTCACGGGTGGGCAGCGGCCGCTCGCCGGGGGCCGCGCCCCGCAGATCGACCACGCAGGCGCCGCGGAACTGGTCCTTCAACTGCTGGGCGGCGCGGACGGCCAGCGTGGTGCGCCCGGAGCCGGCCGGGCCGTGCAGCACGACCACCACGGGTCCGCTGGCGGGGGAGACCCGGGCCTGGTGGACCCACTGGGCGATCTGCCGCAGATGATCCCGGCGGCCGGTGAACGGCCCGTCGGTGGCGGGCAGTTGCGCGAAGGACTGCTCCAGCGCGCTGCGGCCGCGCGCGGCGGCGCTGCGGTCGGTGCGCCGCTGCGCGGGAACGGCCGGGGCGGGGGCCGGTGCGGGCGCGGGCGCGGTGAGCTGCCGCTCCAGGAACGGGCGGACGCCGCGCCGGTCCACCGCCTCCAGCCAGGCGCGGCGCAGTTCGCCGGCGCCTCCGCCGGCCGCGCCGGACCCGCCCGCGGCACGGGCCGCCGTCGTCGCTGCCCCGGCCACGGCCACGACCGCGCCGGTGCCCAGCGCCGTACCGGCGCCGGTGCCCCAGCCGAAGTCGGCGACACACGCCGCGACCGCCGCCACGGCGGTCACCAGGGCGGGAGTGCCGAGCGCGGTGCGCCGCCCGGCACGTTCCGCGTCCCGCGCGGCCGCGTAGGCGGCGTACTCGACCGCGGCCTCGTCCGCGATCCCGTCGAGTGCCGCGCGCCCCCTGCGCAGCAGCTCGGCGGCGTCCTCCGGACGTCTGCGCCGTCGCTCTCCCGCAACGGCCCGCTCCAGCAGTCGTAACACCTCCGCCCGGTCGGAGGTGTGCAGTTCCGCAGTCCGCTTCGTCAACGCGGTCCCCCTCGGTCGCCGAGCCAGGCCCCAAGTGTCCTGCCGAACCCGCCACATCGCGACACCATCGATGCGGCCAGGACCGCGGAAGCCCTTGGGCGGATCGCCCGCCGGGAGCGTGGACGCGGCCACCGCCCAGGTCAGCCCCCGGTCGGGGGAGTGCAGGATGCCGGCCGCGGAGGGCTCGCCCGTCGCCGGCCGCACATCGCGTGGGCCCGGGCTCA
>NZ_JBHXSO010000006.1:19566-164789 GCF_042714775.1 Streptomyces sp. NPDC058691
CACCAGGCACTGGCCGCTCGCTGCGAACGACGCCTCGCCCGCGGAGGGCAGTACGCGCCGACTGCGGCCGCCGTCGGCGGTGGACAGGGCCCGGTATCGGCCGTCGACCGGGTCGCCGACCGCGAGGTCGTGCGCGGTGGCGGGCCGGACGGTGCCCCGGGCGCCGCCCCGGTCGGGGGAGTGCAGGACGCGCGCCGCGGAGGGCACGCGCCGACTGCGGCCGCCGTCCGCGGTGGACAGGGCCCGGTGCCGGCCGTCGACCGGGTCGCCGACCGCGAGGCCCCGCCCGTCGCCGGCCGCACATCGCGTGGGCCCGGGCTCACCAGGCACTGGCCGCTCGCTGCGAACGACGCCTCGCCCGCGGAGGGCAGTACGCGCCGACTGCGGCCGCCGTCGGCGGTGGACAGGGCCCGGTACCGGCCGTCGACCGGGTCGCCGACCGCGAGGCCGTGCGCGGTGGCGGGCCGCACGATGCTCCAAAAGCCGCCCCGGTCGGGAGAGTGCAGGACGCGCGCCACGGAGGGCTCGCCGCGAACGACGCCTCGCCCGCGGAGGGCACGCGCCGACTGAGGCCGCCGTCGGCGGTGGACAGGGCCCGGTATCGGCCGTCGACCGGGTCGCCGACCGCGAGGTCGTGCCCGGTGGCGGGCCGCACGATGCCCCAAACGCCGCCCGGGCGCGCGGCGGCCACCGGGCGGGCTGCCGTGACTTCGTCCCCGCTTGGGCCGCTTCGTGCCCCTCGTGCCGTGGCGCAAAGGTGACTTGGCGCCTGCTGGACAGCCAAGGGGTACTGACCCCCGCCATCAGCGACGACATGCTTCCCGCCATGAGACACATGAACAGCAGGTGGCGGCCGAGGGTCAGGAGCCCGCGGCCGCAGTACGTGGCGGCCGCGGCTCTCGCGGCGCTGCTGGCAGGCCTGACCGCGACACCCGGTGCGGCACAGGACACCGGCCAGGACACCGGCCGCGGCGCCGCGCAGGCCGGCTCCGGTGCGCAGGGCGGCGCGGCCGGCGTCACCCGGCACCAGGTCACCCTGATCACCGGTGACCGGGTCACGCTGGAGACGGACCCCTCGGGCAGGCAGAGCGTCACGGCCGAGCCCGCGAAGGGGCGCGAGCACATCACGTTCGTCAAGCGCCGGAACGGCCGGGACTGGATCGTCATACCCGCCGACGCCCTCCCGCTGCTGGCCACCGACCGCCTCGACGCGGCGCTGTTCAACGTCTCGGCCCTGGTCAAGGGGAAGTACGACGAGCGGTCGAGCCTGCCGCTGATCGTCCAGTACGCGGGCGACGCGGGCACCGCCGAGCGCCGGCTCACCACGGCCGGGGCCGTCGGCGCCCGGACCGTCGCCGGAACCCCCTTCGCGACGCTGACCGAACACCGGCAGGACGCCGCGGAGTTCTGGAAGGGCATAGCCCCCGGCCGGGCGGGCGCCACGTCCTTCGGCGCGGGTGTGCGCCGGGTCTGGCTCGACGGGCATTCCAAGGTCCAGGCCGAGAGCACGGTGACCCGCATCGGCGCCCCGCACGCCTGGGAGAAGGGCTTGACCGGCACCGGCGTCAAGGTCGCGGTGCTGGACACCGGTTACGACCCGAACCACCCGGACCTCAAGGGCCTCGTCACCGAGTCGGCGAACTTCACCGGCGAGCCGAACACCGACGACCTGATGGGGCACGGCACCCACGTCACCTCGACCATCGCCGGTTCCGGCGCGCTCTCCGACGGCCGGTACAAGGGCGTGGCACCCGGTGTGCGGATCCTCTCCGGCAAGGTGTGCACCGGGGACGGCAACTGCGACAACTCCGCCATCATCGAGGGCCTGGCCTGGGCGGCCCAGCACGGCGCCAAGGTGATCAACCTCAGCCTGGGCGACACGGACACGCCGGAGACCGACGCCGTCGAGGCGATGGTCGACACCGTCAGCCGTGACTACGGCGTCCTGGTGGTGGCCGCGGCCGGCAACAACGGCTCCGGCAGCAAGGTCTCCTCGCCCGCCTCCGCGGACCGCGCGCTGGCCGTCGGCGCCGCCGAGGCCGACGACGACCGCGCCGTCTTCAGCTCGGTCGGCCCGCGGACCGGCGACTCCGGCCTCAAGCCGGACATCATCGCCCCCGGCGTCGGCGTCGTCGCCGCCAGAGCGGGCGGCACCACCGCCGACGACGGCTACATCGCGATGGACGGCACGTCCATGGCCACGCCGCACGTGGTCGGCGCCGCCGCCGTCCTGTTCCAGCAGCACCCGGACTGGACCGCCGAGCAGGTCAAGCGCCAGCTGATGCAGTCGGCGACCGGTGCCATGGAGCACGGCGCCTACTACCAGGGCTCCGGGCGGGTCGACGTGGCCCGTGCGGTCGACCAGGAGGTCACCGCCGACGTCGCCGGAGTGGACTTCGGACTGGTCCGCTGGACCGACGGCCGGCGGCCGCCGGTGAGCCGGAAGATCACCTACCGCAACCCGGGCGCCGCCCCGGTCACCCTCCGGCTGGCGCAGAACGCGGGCAGCGGCCTGCTGGACAAGCCCGCCCCCGCCGGCCTGTTCCGGCTGAGCGCCGACACGGTCACCGTGCCCGCGCACGGAACGGCGGACGTCACCCTCACCGTGACCCCGGAGGCGACCACGGCCTACGCCGCCTACAGCGGCGTGGTGAGCGCGGCCACCGCGGACGGGCTGGTCTCGGTGCGCGTCCCGTTCGGCATGGACCTGGAGCAGCCGTCCTACGACCTGCGCATCGACATGAGGAGCCGTACGGGCGCGGCCCCCGACACCGCCTACCTGCTCGTCCAGTCGGCCGACCACAAGTCCTACGAGGTGGAGGCGCTCGGCAAGAGCAGCACCGTGGTGCGGCTGCCGAAGGACACCTACTCGGTGAGCGGCTTCTTCTTCGACGCGTCGTTCACCGAGGGCGTCATCGTGGGCGTGCCGAAGGTCGTGATGACCGCCGACCGGCAGGTCGCCATCGACGCGCGGAAGGCCAAGCCCGTGACCGTCTCGGCGCCGAGCCGCTCGGCGCGCATCCTCTCGGCGGAGATCGGCACCATCAGCCTGGGCGACGAACTGCTCTCCGTGACCATGTACAACGCGATCGGCGAGGACCACATCGAGGGCGTGTACGCGACCCCGACGGCGCGCGACAAGGACGCGAAGTTCACCTACCTCGTCAGCACCGTCTGGGGTGACCCCACCGGCGCGGACGGCAATCCCTCCTCGGTCTACTACCTCTCCCGGCCGGTGCACGGCGGCATCCCGGCCGATCCGGGGTACCGCCCCCGGACGTCGGAACTGGCCAAGGTGGACACCACCTTCGCCGCCACCACCCCGGGAACCACCGCTGCCCGCCTCGTCTGGATGTACGTCGACAACGTCCGCTTCAGCGCGCCCTCGATGACGGGGCTGCCGGTTCCGACCCGGCGGGTCGACTACTTCTCGGCGGCCGACGGCCTGCGCTGGCAGACGGCCTTCGACCAGAACAACTTCTTCGACCCGGACACCCGCGGACAGAGCTACCTCGGCGACCTGCACAGCTACAAGGCCGGCGCCAAGGTCGAGGAGCGCTGGAACGGCGGGATCCAGGCCGTGGGCCTCGCAGCCTCGATGGCCGCCTTCCGCGAGGGCGACACCATGTACCGCCCCTTCCAGTCGGCCGCGAACGGAAACCTCGACCTGGTGGCCGACACGACGGCCGGCCTGCCCACGGCGGAGCTGCGGCGCAACGGCGAACTCGTCTCCGAGGACTGGAGCATGAGCGACGTACCCGCCGACACGACCCCCGCCGACTACCGCCTGACGGTCGAGCACGACCGCGATCTCGCCCCCAGCTCGGTCTCCACCCACGTGTCGGCCGAATGGCGCTTCCGGTCGCAGACCACCGCGACCCGTCAGGCGCTGCCGCTGTACGCGGTGCGCATGGCGCCCGAACTGGACGAGTGGAACCGTGCCAGGGCCGGTCGTGAGCTCCGCATCCCGGTCCTGATCCAGCGGACGCCCGGCGCCGTCGAGTCGCCCGTCCGCACCTTCACCGTCGAGGCCTCCTACGACGAGGGCAGGACCTGGAACCCGGTGAAGGTCAAGGGCTCCGGCATGGAGCGCACCGTGACCGTGGACAGCCCGCACCGTTCCGAGGGCGGCTCGGTGAGCCTGCGCACCTATGTGCGCGACGCCGCGGGCAACTCCTTCAAGCAGACCGTGATCAAGGCCTACCTCCTGAAGTGACGGGAGCGCGGCACCACGGGGCCCGCCGGATCCGTCCGGCGGGCCCCGTGCGCCGTCTCAGAGCCAGTTCCGGCGTGCCGCGTGCCAGCCCAGCTGCATGCGGGTCGCGACGCCCGCGAGGCTCATCAGCCCCTGGACGCGGCGCTGGACGGTGCGCTTGCTCACGCGGAGCTGCCCGGCGATCGCCTCGTCGGTCAGGCCGGCGACCATCAGGGACAGCAGGTGCCGGTCCTCCGGAACCAGTGACGCGGCATCCTCGGGGCCGGCGCCGCCGATCCGCCCCTCCTCGGTCACCCGGAGCGGGGCGCCGACCTCCCAGTAGCGCTCGAAGAGGTCGATCAGCCCCTCCAGCAGACTGCTCTCCCGCACCAGCGCCGCCTTGAGCTCCCTGGGGCTGCCGGGCGCACCCGGGGAGGCCAGCGGCAGGACGGCCACCGACCGGTCGGAGACCGCCATCCGCAAGGGCAGCCGCGGCACGGCGCGGGCGGCCTCGCCGGCGCGCACCCCTTCGACGACGTTGTCGACCGAGCCGGGGTCGTCGAAGTACGCCTGCTCGTACAGGACCCGGTAGAGCACGCCCCGGTCGTGCGCGGCGAACTGCTCCTGATTGCTCTCCGGGGGCATGGCCACGTAACCGGCCTTGCAGAACCACAACATCTCGCGGCGGCTGCCGTCCTGGAGCTGCCGCAGCCGCTGCCGCAGGGCGGCCGCGCCGCTGATGATCTCGATCGCCTCGCCCCCGACGCGGGCCCGGGCGCCGCGCTGGTACGTCTGCACCATCTCGAGCACGGCCGCCCGGGTCTGTTCCAGGGCCTCCGACTGGCGCTGGAGCCGCGGCACGAGGGCGACCTCCGGCGGGATGGCCGCGAACCAGCCGGGACTGTCCTCCACCGGGTACGCCAGTCCCTTGGCCTCCAGCGCGAGCAGCAGCCGGCGGGCCGCCGCGGTGTCCAGTTCGCAGCTGCCGGAGATCTCCTCGGCGGACGCCGACTCGGTGACGAGCAGCAGGCGGTACACCTCGCCCTCGGCGACCGTGAGGCCCACGGTGTCCAGCATGTCGCTCCTCCCTTCACCGCCCGGCGTGATCGCCGGTGGCCGCGTCGGAGAACGCGTTCGGTCCGGCGGCCGATTCCATCAGACATCAGCCCGCGGACAACGACTGCTACCGGGGCCGACCGCGTGGCGGTACGGGAGGGGCGCGGCGACGGCACGCGATGTGTGAGGCTGGGACCATGGTCAATCGACTGAGCGGTTCCACGTCGCCGTATCTGCTCCAGCACGCCGACAACCCCGTGCACTGGTGGCCGTGGGGCGAGGAGGCGTTCGCGCGGGCGCGGGAGCGCGGGGTGCCGGTGCTGCTCAGCGTGGGGTACAGCAGCTGCCACTGGTGCCATGTCATGGCGGCGGAGTCCTTCGAGGACGAGGCGACCGCCGCGTACCTCAACGAGCACTTCGTGTCGGTGAAGGTCGACCGCGAGGAGCGGCCCGACGTCGACGCCGTCTACATGGAGGCCGTGCAGGCGGCGACCGGGCAGGGCGGCTGGCCGATGACGGTGTTCCTGACCCCGGAGCGCGAGCCGTTCTACTTCGGCACCTACTTCCCGCCCGCGCCGCGGCACGGCATGCCCTCGTTCCGGCAGGTGCTGCAGGGGGTCGAGGCCGCCTGGCGCGAGCGTCGCGACGAGGTCGGGGAGGTCGCGGCGAGCATCGTCAAGGACCTGGGAGGCCGCTCGATGGACCTCGGCGGAACCGGTGTCCCGGGGGAGCAGGAACTCGCCGCGGCGCTGCTCGGGCTGACCCGGGACTACGACGCCTCGCACGGCGGGTTCGGCGGCGCGCCCAAGTTCCCGCCGTCGATGGCCCTGGAGTTCCTGCTGCGGCACCACGCGCGCACCGGCTCCGAGGGCGCGCTGCAGATGGCGGCGGACACCTGCGAGGCGATGGCCCGCGGCGGCATCTACGACCAGCTCGGGGGCGGCTTCGCGCGCTACTCCGTGGACCGGGGGTGGGTGGTGCCGCACTTCGAGAAGATGCTCTACGACAACGCCCTGCTGTGCCGGGTCTACGCCCACCTGTGGCGCGCCACCGGTTCCGACGCGGCCCGCCGGGTCGCCCTGGAGACCGCCGGCTTCCTCGTCCGTGAACTGCGCACCCACGAGGGCGGCTTCGCCTCCGCGCTCGACGCCGACAGCGACAAGCCGGGCGGCGGCCACGGCGAGGGGGCGTTCTACGTCTGGACGCCGGCGGAACTGGAGGACGTCCTCGGCCCGGCGGACGCGGCGCTGGCCGCCGCGCACTTCGGGGTGACGCAGGAGGGCACCTTCGAAGAGGGCGCGTCCGTGCTCCAACTCCCCGCCGACGCGGGGCCGGCCGACGCGGAGCGCATCGCCTCCGTGCGGGAACGGCTCTTCACGGCGCGCGAGGCCCGCCCGCGCCCCGGCCGGGACGACAAGGTCGTCGCCGCGTGGAACGGGCTGGCGATCGCCGCGCTGGCCGAGACGGGCGCGTACTTCGGCCGGCCGGACCTCGTCGCGGCCGCCGTGGAGGCCGCGGACCTGCTGGTGCGGGTCCACATGGACGAGCACGGCCGGCTGGCCCGGACCTCGCGGGACGGCGTCGTGGGCGTCAACGCCGGTGTGCTGGAGGACTACGCGGACGTCGCGGAGGGCTTCCTGGCGCTCACGGCGGTGACCGGCGAGGGTGTGTGGCTGGACTTCGCGGGGCTGCTGCTCGACTCCGTGCTGGGGCACTTCACCGGGGAGGCGGGGGCGCTCTACGACACCGCGGACGACGCGGAGGCGCTGATCCGACGGCCCCAGGACCCGACCGACAACGCGGCCCCCTCGGGCTGGACGGCCGCCGCCGGGGCCCTGCTGTCGTACGCCGCGTACACCGGCTCGACGCGGCACCGCGAGGCCGCCGAGCAGGCGCTCGGGGTCGTGGGCGCCCTCGCCGCCCGGGTGCCGCGGTTCATCGGCTGGGGGCTGGCGGTCGCCGAGGCGGCACTCGACGGCCCCCGCGAGGTCGCCGTGGTCGGCCCGGCAGGCGACGCCGGGACGGCGGCGCTGCACCGGGTCGCGCTGCTGGGCACCGCCCCGGGCGCGGTGGTCGCGGTGGGCGCGCCCGGCTCCGACGAGTACGCCCTGCTGGCCGACCGCCCGCTGCTCGGCGACCTCGGCGACCGTCCGGCCGCCTACGTCTGCCGGCACTTCGTCTGCGCGGCCCCGACCGCCGACCCCGAAACCCTGGGGGAGCAGCTCGGCGCTCGCTGAACCAGGGCCGCGCCCCGGCGGGGTTCATTCCGGTGCGCCCTGATCGACAAGTGCGGTCGGAGGGACCGCTGGTGACGATGCGCCAGAGCGGTTTGCCATGAAATGGCCCGTTTTGGGACGGCCTTACGGGAGGCCGAACGGAAAGTGTCCGGTTCCGGACATGACCGGTACTGCCGGGTGATCATGGGCCGTGAGACGGTCTCGGTGACCCCGGGAGCGCTGCGCACCGCTCACTGTCGGTGACGCGCTGTGGCGTTCGGCTCGCCCGCCCCGGCCGGCCCGCCGGGAATTGGGCGCGGGCTTTCGTCCGCCGAACTGGTGCCCGGTGTACCGAACGGAGTGCCGTGTCCCGGATCTGGTGGACTGTCTGATTCCCGTTGGTATTTGATGCCGTGTCATGGTGCGTGGACGTCCGTATTCGGAACGATGTCCGCCGCCCCTGCCGCGTCGTGGCGGCGCGCCGCATCGCGGGAGCGTGGCGCAGGTGGAACGGTGTCGGGTCCGGCCCCCGGCGGTGCGGTGCGGGGTGCGGCACCGAGTCGGTGCATGCCGCACAGAATTGTGAAGGCACCCCAGATGTGATGTGCGCATCCTGTAAAGGGCCTGTAATCACGCGAAATTAGGGGCCTTTCAAATTCCGGATACCGGCCCGCCGTATTCCGGTGGGCGCCCTCGATTCCGGGGGAGTGCCGAATGGGCCGGGGCCGTGATCTTGATTCGCTTACGCAGGCGTACTTCTGGCGGCTCGTCAGCCGGCGGGCGGCGCCCGGCGCGTCATCTGGACAACATGTGCCCGTAACAAACTCTTTTACACACGAGCTCCCACCGCCCCTGTATAACTTTCTTACTCCGACTCGGAGGGGGGGTGAGTGCAGCATGGCACTCACGATTCAGGGGTGCGGGGCCGCTTGGGGTGCGGCACCGCGTCGTCGGGAATGCACGGCGCCGAAGGCGGCGAACCGCTGCCGGCTCCGGAAGCGCGGCCGCACCGGCCGCCATCAGTGGCCCCCGCCGGGCCGGGGGGCGATGCCGGCCCAGTGAGCCGGCCGGGCTCGCCCGGTGACCCCGTGGGTCCCGACGTCGCCGTTCGGTGCGGATCGGTGGAAAACCGCAGGTAGGCGTGGTGGCCATGGTGTGCCACCGGGCGTCCCGGTGGTGTTCCCGGCTGCCCGTGCGGGGACGGCTCGACCTGCCGTGGCCTACCGGATCCAATCGGGCCCATCCGGCCGTCGGCTCACACGACGTCGGTCAGTCTCCCGCGCAGCGGCCGGCGCAGCGTCCGGGCGGCTCCCGCCTCGTCGTGCCCTGCCCGCCGTGACCGGCGGGCGCGGGGCCGCCGGATCTCCCTATTCATCCCGGCCGTCCGTTCACCCGTGCTTCACATGAATTCCACGCTGATGTCGGCGCCATACGTATCCCGTCAAGGTCCCATCAGGAGGCAGTCCCATGGCCAGAATATTCATCGTTGGTTCCGGTGTCGTCGGCACCGCCACCGGCAAGGGTTTTATCCATGCCGGCCACGAGGTGACATTCATCGATGTCCTGCCCCAGCGCATAGACCAGCTGCGCTCGGAAGGGCTCGACGCACGCGACACCCTCGATCTGCGCGCCGAACCGGGCGCATTCATCTTCCTCACCCTCCCGACGCCCAACGTCGGGCACCGCTACGACCTGTCCGCGTTCGAGGCGGGTTCCACCTCGGTGGGCGAGGCGCTGGCGGACGCCGCGGAGAAGCACATCGTGGTGGTCCGCTCCACCGTGCCGCCGGGCACCGCCGAGGGTCTCGTCCAGCCGCTGCTGGAGAAGCACTCGGGCGGCCGCCTGGGCGAGGACTTCATGCTCGCCAGCAACCCGGAGTTCCTGCGGGCGGCGTCCGCCGTCGAGGACTTCCGCTACCCGTGGATGACGGTGGTCGCCTCGCGCAGCGCGCGGACCAGGGAGCGGCTGGCCGAACTGCTGCTGCCGTTCGGCGGGGAGATGCGCTTCTTCGCCGACCCGGCGGAGGCCGAGTTCGTCAAGTGCGCGCACAACATCTACAACGCGACGAAGATCAGCTTCTGGAACGAGATGTGGCTGGTCAGCCAGACGCTCGGCCTGGACCTCGATCCCATCGCCCAGACCGTGGCCCGCTCCGCCGAGGGCTCCTACAACCCGCTGTACGGCATTCGCGGCGGCGCCCCCTACGGCGGGGTGTGCCTGCCCAAGGACACGCAGGGCTTCCTCGGCCTCGCGGACACGATCGGCCTGGACATGCCGCTGCTGCGCGCCGTCGTCGCCGTCAACGACACCCTCGCCGAGAAGGTCGACCAGGAGGCGGACGCCCTCACGGCCGAGGTCGCGTAGTCCGGCCGGCCACGCCCCACGGCGTGGCCCGCGCCCCGGCAGGCGCCCGGCCCCGGAAGCCGCCGGGGCCCGGGCGTCCCGGTCCCTGCCCGACCCCCGGGGACCGTGGACACTCCCCTCCCGGGCCCCGGCCCCGCCCGCGTCACCACACAGCCCGCTGTCGCACCGCACACCACGAGAACAGGGCCATGAGCGGACTCTTCGACACCACCGTCCTCGACTTCCGGTACTACCTCGTCTACCTCCCGCTGGGCATCCTGGGCCTGGTGCGCTGGACGTTCTGGCTGGTCCGCCGGGCGCCGGCGTCTCTCTACCGGCCCGTGGCCGACGACTTCAGGCTGCCCATGAGCATCGTGGTCCCCGTGTACCAGGAGGACCCCGAGATCTTCGCGCTCGCGATCGAGTCCTGGCTGGCGAACGACGTCGAGGAGGTGGTCCTGGTCATCGACGTCACCGACCAGGCCTGCCAGGACATCGCCGCCCGGTACCCGGTCACCGTCGTCATCACCGACGTCCCGGGCAAACGGGACGCGCTGGTGCGCGGGTGGGAGGCGTGCAGCACCGAACTCGTGGCGCTCGTCGACTCCGACACCATCTGGGCCGACGACGTGGCCGCCGAGGCGTGCAGGCCCTTCGCCGACCCGAAGGTGGGCGGAGTGGGCACCCGGCAGAACGTCTACAACCCCAAGGGCTTCCTCCAGCGCGTGAACGACATGTTCCTGGACTACCGGTACTTCGACGAGAACGCCGCCCAGTCCCGGATGGGCCGGGCGGTCTCCTGCCTCTCCGGCCGCACCGCGGTCTACCGGCGGGAACTGCTGCTGGAGATATCCGAAGACTTCATGGCCGAGACGTTCATGGGCGTGCCCTGCATGTCGGGGGACGACAAGCGGCTGACCACGCTCATCCTGGAGCGCGGCCACCTGGCCTTCATGCAGCGCTCCGCACGGGTGTGGTCCACCTTCCCGGGGACGGTACGGATCTTCCTCAAGCAGCGGCTGCGCTGGGCCCGCAACACCTGGCGCTCCGACCTGCGGGCGCTGTCGCGGCGTTGGGTCTGGCGGCACCCCTTCCTGGCCTTCACCATGATCGACAAGGGGGTCAGCAGCTTCACGCTGCTCTTCTCCCCGATCTTCATGACGCTCGCGATCGTCCGTGAGGACTGGTTCTTCGTCGCCTGCCTGGCCGGCTGGTGGTGGATCAGCCGGTCCATGAAGATCCTGCCGCACCTGGTCCGCAAGCCGTCGTCGTTCTTCCTGGTGCCGGGCTTCGTGGTGGTCTCGTTCGTCATGGCCGTGGTCAAGCTGTGCGCTCTGGCCACGATCCGCAAGCAGCGCTGGCTCACCCGCCAGGTCTCGGTGGAGAACGGCGTCGTGGTCCGTACGGCCTCGGTTCCCGCGCAGGCCCAGCCCGCCCAGTCGGAGGTGGTCGCGTGAGCCCCGCGCTGCGCACCCTTGCCATCACCGTGGCCGCGGCACTGTCCACCGCAGTGCTGTCCGCCGCGATACCGTCCGTCGCTGTCGCCGCCGGCGACCCGGACACCGCGGCCTGGGAGCGGACCGGCCGCCCCGAGCGGCTGATGGTGATCCGGCCGGGCACCGTCGCCCTGGTCAGCCGGGGCACCGTGGTCCGCCGGCTGTACCCGCAGGCGGGCGCCCTTCCCCTGAGCTGGCTCGTGGCCAACGCGGGGCACGACTGGGTCGCCCGTTCCTCCGGGGGCGGGACCGCCGCGGTGCAGATGAAGACCGCCGTGCTGCTCACTCCCGGCACCACCCTGCGGATCGGGCCGGACACCGCGAAGGTGCTCTTCACGGCGGGGCGTACGGCCGCCTCGGGGACATGGATCCGCGGCAGCCGGGCCGGCCTCGAAGTGCGGGACGCCACCCTCGGGTCGGTCGGCGAGGACGGCAACGAGCCCGCCGCCGGGGACGCCGCCGGCCGCCCCTACATCCTCATGGGCGCGGGCGGACGGCTGGACCTCGACCACAGCACGGTCACCGGGTTCGGTCTCCCCGGCACCGGACCGGGCCTGAGCAGATTCTCCGGCGTCACCTGGGGCAAGGGCAGCACCGGCTCCGCCGTCGGCTCCTCCTTCGTGGGCAATCGCACCGGCCTGCGGCTGGCCGGGTCCACCGGCGTCAAGCTCTCCGATGTGACGGTCAAGGGCTCCCTTGAGGACGGCGTGGTGCTGAACAAGGACGCCGGCACCGTCATCGAGGGCCTGGCCTCGCAGGACAACGGCCGCAACGGCCTGACCGCCGGAGGCACCGACGACCGCGCCCTGACCGGCGTCGGCACGTCGGGCAACCGGGGCAGCGGCATCAAGGCCACGGCCCAAAGCGGCCTGCGGCTGACCGGCGTCACCTCGCAGGGCGACCAGGGCGGCGGCATCCGGCTGGTGTCCTGCGCCGCGTGCACTGTCGACACCGCCACCGTGCACGGCGCGCCGGTCGCCCTGGCCGTCTCCGGGGCGGGCAGTCAAGTGGCCGTCGTCGACCCCCGGTTCAGCTCGGGGACCACCGGCATCACCCTCGCGGCGGGCATCGGCGGCGCCACCGTCTCGGGCGGCACGGTCCAGGGCTTCGAGCGCGGCATCGCCGTCTCCGGCTCCGCCGTGAGCGTGCGGCAGACCGCCGTCAGCGACTCCCTCACCGGCGTCTCGGTCTACGGGCAGGCCCACGAGGTGTCGCTGCGCGGCGTCACCGTGCGCGGCGGACGGGTCGGGGTCACCGCCTCCGACACCACCTCCGCCGTGACGCTCACCGATGTGCGGGTCAGCGGCACCACCAGGAAGGGCCTGTCCTCCGCGTCGCCGGGACTGCGGGTGACCGGCGGCTCCGTCTCCGGTGCGACCACCGCCGTCGACCTGGGCGCCTCGGCCCGGCTGGACACCCTGACGATCAGCGGCGCCCGCCGCGGCCTGCACCTCGCGGCCGGCGTGCACGCGACCGGCACCGCACTGGACGTACTCGCCGAACGCAAGGGGATCGAGGTCGGCCGCGGTGCCCGCATGGACCTCACCGACTCCCGGGTCCGCGCCCCCATCGCGCTCTTCGGGCCCGGCGACGTCCACCGCATCGGCCACACCCGGGTCACCCTGCCGCCCTTCCCCTGGCTCGGATTCGCCGCCCTGCTGGCCCTGACCCTGGCAGCCGGACTGCAGACCGTCCACCAGGTCAGGCACCGCAGGACCCCGACCCCGCAAGTCGCCTCCCACGTACGCAACACCGCCTGATCCGCCGGCCCGCCGGACGGCCGCCCCGCGCTGCCGACGCGTCCCACCACCCGCCACCACCCGCCGCCGCTCCTATCCCGGCGGTGACCACAGGAGCCGCACCATGAGAGATCGCCGTCGTCCCACGAGGCCCGCCTGCTGCGAGCCCTCGACCACCGCCTCGACCACCGCCTCGACCACCGCCTCCGCCACCGCCTCCGTCACCGCCGACTCCCGCACCGCACCCGGCCCGCGCCGGCTGCGGACGCTCACCGCCACGCTGACCACGACCGCGCTGGTCGGCGGGGCCCTCACGCTGTCCGCCGGGACGACGTCGGCGGCGACCTGCTCGGGGCAGGTCCGGTACGCGTCGAGCACGAACACGATCTACCTCCAGTCCGGTACCGCGAGCCTGTCGGCCATCGCGTCGCTGTGCGCGTCGGCGCCGCTGCGACTGGTCGACGCGGCCAGCCGCACCTGGGAGCTGAGCGCGGACCTGGTCGTGCAGAACGGCGCGACGCTCCTCCTGCACGGCACGTCGGCCGACGACGGCGGCGACGTGGACACCCTGCGGCTGCGCAGCCTGGCCGACAACGTGGCGACCAACGTCAACTCGATCACGTCCCAGTACGGCACGATCGACATCGACTCGGTCGCCATCACCTCCTGGGACGACGCGGCGGGCGGCCCGGACACCGACCCGGGCGTCCCCGCCGGCGCGCCTGCCGGTTCGCGCGGGCGGTCCTTCATACGGGCGCTGTCGTTCCTCGACGCCGACGGGGTCCCCCGGGAGTCCCGGATGGACATCGTGGACAGCGACCTCGGCTACCTCGGCTACTACGCGGCCGAGAGCTACGGGGTGGCGTACAAGGGCCGCGGCTGCGACGCCACCCACCTGGACGCCTGCGCGGCGCTCGACGTCCACGGCTCCCAGATCCGCAGCCGCTTCCACCACAACTACATGGGCACCTACACCTTCAACGCCCAGGGCATGGTCTTCGACGGCAACGAGTACGACCACAACAAGTCGTACGGACTGGACCCGCACGACGACTCCGACAACCTCACGATCACCGACAACCACTCGCACCACAACGGCAACCACGGGATCATCTGCTCACAGCGCTGCGACCACCTGCTGATCGCCCGCAACGAGGTGGACCACAACGGCATCCCGCCGTACCTGCCCCCGGGCGACACCGACGCCTCGGACAACCAGGTGCACGGCATCATGATCCACCGCGGGGTCACCGACACGGTGATCGAGGACAACGACATCCACGACCAGCCCAATGGCGCCGGCATCGCCGTCTTCGACAGCAGCGACGACATCATCCGGAACAACACCGTGAGCGGCGCCGAGTACGGACTGCGCTACAGCGTCGGCGCGAAGGACATCAGCACGTACGGAAACACCGTCACCGACAGCGTGCAGTACGCGGTCTTCACCTACCAGGGCTCGGACCTCCCGGCGTACACCAACGCCACCGGCCGGCCGACGGACCTGACCTTCACCGGGAACGTCTTCGACACCACCGGCAGCAACGCGGTCAAGCTCAACCAGGCCGACGGCACGATCTTCACCGGCAACACCTTCACCGGGCCCTTCGACTCCGGTGTGCTCACGCAGTACACCACCGGCACCGTCTTCGACGGCAACACCGTGCCCGGTTCGCTCGGCTACACCGTCAAGGGCGACTCGGCCACGCCCGGCAGCATGGTCTTCAAGAACGCCGCCCAGACGACCAAGGTCCAGGTGGACTCGGCCAGTTCTGCGGTCTTCACCAGCGGCTCGGGCACGGTCTACAAGGCCGCGGGCTTTCCGGGGGTGAGCACGGTGATCACCCCGGCCGGCGGCACCGCGACCCTGACCCCGGCGGTCGCCGGCACCTCGTCGGTGAACGTGACCCCGCTGCCGCTGTCGGTGCTGCCCGGCGCCGGCACCGCCGCCGCCCGTGTGCCCAACGGGGCGGCGCCGTACCAGGCCCTGGTGGCGGTGGGCACGGCCGGGACGGACCTGGCCTTCCGGGCCACCGGACTCACCCCCGGTGCCCGGTACGCCCTGACGGCCGGCGGCACCACCGTCGCCACCGGCAGCGCGGCCGCCGACGGCACGCTGACGCTGCACACGGCGCCGTCCGGCACCGCGGAGGTGGACTACCGGGTCGTCAGCAGCTCTTGACGATCGCCTCAATCCATCGGCATCCGACCGGCAGTTCAGGGATCACACGTCACGACGTCACACCGGGGACACCGGGCGGACCGGGCCCAGGACAGGAGCGGCACCATGCGCAGACGGCTGTTCATCGCGGGGGGCGGCGCGTCGGCCGCGGCCGCCCTCGTGTCGTGCTCCGCGTACGGCAGCGACCGCTCCGCCCGCTCCACCGGTCCCGACTCCGGCCAGGGCGCCACGCTGGACATGGCCTCCGCGGCCCGGGTGTTCGGGCCGCGGCTGGAGCCCCGCGCGGCCGGTTCGTTCGGGCTGTCCCGCGTCAGGCTGCCGGCCGCGCCGCACCCGGTGCTGGGCCGGCTGCTCCAGGTGCGGTATCCGGCGGGCTCGGCCAGCCCGACCGTCGCCAGGGACTTCGGCAGCCCCGAGGGCGGGGCGCAGCTGTATCTCGCGCTGCGCTCGGGGCCCGTCGACGCGCTGAGCCTGCGGTACTACGTGCGCTTCCCCGCGGACTTCGACTTCGTCAAAGGGGGCAAGCTGCCCGGTCTGTACGGCGGATCCGTCACCAGCGGCAAGCACATCCCGGACGGCTCGGACGGCCTGTCCACCCGCTACATGTGGCGCCGCGGGGGCGCCGCCGAGGTGTACGCCTACCTCCCGACCTCGGTCGAGCACGGCACCTCGCTGGGCAGCGGCGACTGGCGCTGGCCGGCCGGCCGGTGGACCTGCGTGGAGCAGGCGGTGCGTCTCAACACCCCGGGACACAAGGACGGATCGGTCACCGTGTTCCTGAACGGCGCCCAGGTCCTGCTCAGCCGGGGCCTGGAGTTCCGGACGACCGGCCGGCTCGGCATCGGGGGAGTGTTCTTCTCGACCTTCTTCGGCGGCGGGGACCCGAGCTGGGCGACACCGCGCACCCAGCACGCCGAGTTCGCCGCCTTCGCCGTGTCCGACCGCTACATCGGGCCGCTGCCCGGGGCCTGACCGTTCTCCCGCACCGCCGCCACCCCTTCACTTCCTCGTCGATCCAGGAGGCATCATGACCACCACCCACGACGCAGCCCCGACCGCCGTCACCGCATGGGGCGGCCCGATCGTCCGCCAGGCCGTCGTCCTCGCGGGCGGGCAGGCCAGCCGCCTGCGGCCGTACACGGACAGGATCCCCAAGGCCCTGGTGGAGGTGGCCGGCCGACCCATCTTCGAGCACCAGGCCCACTGGCTGGCCGCCGAGGGCATCGAGGAGGTGGTCATCTCCTGCGGCTACCGTGCCGACGCGCTGCAGGACTACGTCGACAGCCATCCGCTCCCGCTGCGGGTACGCATCGTCGTCGAGGACGAACCGCTCGGCCGCGGCGGCGGTCTGAAGCACGCCGCCCGCAGCCTCCCGTACCCCGGCGAGCGCTGGGCCGGCCTCAACGGCGACATCCTCACCCGCTTCTCGCTGCGCGACCTGGCCCGCGCCCACGTCGAGCGGTCCGCGCTGGCCACGCTGGCGGTCACCCCGCTGAAGTCCCCGTACGGCATCGTGGAGCTGACCGGCGGCGACCGCGTCAGCAGCTTCGTCGAGGCCCCCGTGCTCCCGCACTGGATCAACGCCGGCGTCTATCTCTTCGAGCCCGAGGTCACCGCACTCCTGCCCGACCTCGGCGACCACGAGGACACCACCTTCCCCGCGCTGTGCGAGCAGGACCGCCTGTCCGCCTACCGCATCAACGGCTACTGGCGCGGCGTCGACAACGCGAAGGACCTCAAGGAGGCCACCAAGGAGGTGGCCGCCTTCGGCTGGGTCCGCGCCCTCGAATCGGTGTAGCGAACAGGCGCTTCCTGGCGCTGTGTCAGCGGCCGTTCAGGTTCGCCGCGAGCAGGGTCAGCGCGCGGTCGAGGATCGCGGCGAGGTCGTCGCCGCCGCCCGCGTCGATCCAGTGGAAGATGGCCTCGGTCCAGGCGCCGACCAGCGCCCCGACGACGACCCGGATCTCGAAGTCGTCCTCGGGGCGCCCCAGGCGCTCGGCGGTGATGGCGGCCAGCAGCCTGCTGGACTCCTGGATGTTCTCGCCCATGCGCGCGCGGATGGCCGGGACCGTGCGCACCAGCCGCAGCCGCTGCCGCATCTCGTCCAGCTCGGCCGGGTCGGTGAACATCTCCCGCAGCGGTCCCAGCAGCGCGTGCCGCACCGATTCGGCGATGGACTCCGTCACCGGGCGGTCGCGCAGCGCGGCCACCATGACGGGGTCGTACTCGTCGGTGAGGACGATGTCCTCCTTGGTCGGGAAGTACCGGAAGACCGTGCTGGCGGAGACCTCGGCCGCGTCCGCGATCTGCTCGACGGTGGTGCCGTCGTACCCCTGCGCCTCGAAGAGCCGGTAGGCCGCGCGCCGGATGGCCCGGCGGGTCTGGATCTTCTTGCGCTCGCGCAGGCTCGGCCTGCTCGGGCTCGCCGGTCCGGTCGGTCTGGTCGGTGCGGTCACGTGGTCATTGTCGGGCATCGACCGCCGGCACGACCACGCCCGCGGGCTCCTCCGGCCGCCGCTTCCCGCCGGTGCCGGGCAGGAACAGGGCGGTGAGGACCGCGGCCGCCATCGAGGCGCCGCCGCAGACGAGCAGCGCGAGGTCCATGCCGTGCACATAGGCGGCGTCCGCGGAGGCGGCCAGCGCCCGGTCGCCCAGGGCGGCGGCCACCGCGTGCGCGGCGCCGACGGAATCCGCGGCGGTGCCGGCGGCCGCGGCGGGCAGGCCGGTGGTGTCGAGACGATCGGTGTACGCGCCCGCGAGCAGGCTGCCCAGGACGGCCACGCCGATCGCGCCGCCGGTCTGGCGCAAGGTCATCAGCAGCCCGGACCCGGCGCCGGCCCGCTCCTTCGGCAGTGCGCCGAGCGCGGCGTCCATGGCCGGGATCATCGCGAAGCCGAAGGCGAATCCGGTGACCGACAGCCACAGCGCCGTGAACCCGTAGCCGTCGTGCACCTGCGTACGGCTGCCGAGCACGGCGGCGCCGGCGAGCACCACCAGCCCGGCGGTCACCACCGGCCGTGCCCCGAACCGAGCGACCAGCGGCGCGCTGCCCCGGGCCGCCACCATCAGCCCGCCCATCATGGGCAGCAGTCGCAGGCCGGTGCCCAGGGCGTCGTGGCCGAGCACGGCCTGCAGGTACTGGGGGAGCACGAAGAGCAGCCCGGTGAGGATGAAGGTCACCAGCGTGGCGGCGACCGCGTTCCACAGGAAGCCGCGCTGCCGCAGCAGGCCGATGTCGAGCATCGGCCGTTCCTGACGGCGTTCGCGCAGCACCAGTCCGGCGAGCAGGGCCACGGCGCCGAGGAGCGCGAGCAGCACCAGCGGATCGGCCCAGCCCCGCCGCGGGGCCTCGATGATGCCGAGGACCAGCGCGCCGAGCCCGGTCATCGTCAGCGCGGTGCTCGGCAGGTCGATCCGCGGGGTGGCCGGGTCGCGGGTCTCGGGGAGCAGCAGGAGGCAGGCGGTGATGCCGATGGCGACCAGGGGGACGTTGATCAGGAAGATCGAGCCCCACCAGAAGTGGTCGAGCAGGACGCCGCCGATGATCGGCCCGAGCGGCAGGCCCAGCGCCATGGCGGCGGTGACCGCGCCGACGGCCTTGGAGCGCTCCTCGGGCCCGAACAGCGAGGGCAGGACGGACAGCGCGAGCGGCATCACCAGCGCGGCCCCCAGGCCCATCACCGTCCGGGCGGCGATCACCGGCCCGGCGCTGTCCGCGAGGACGCCGAGCACGGAGCCGGCCAGGAAGACCGCCAGGCCCGCGATCAGCATCCGGCGCCGCCCCCAGCGGTCGCCCAGCAGGCCCGCCGGGAGCATCGCTGCGGCGAAGACCACGGTGTAGGCGTCCACGATCCACTGCTGGTCGCCGGTGTCGGCGCCGAGCTCCGCGGCCATGGTCGGCAGGGCGACGTTCAGGATCGTCATGTCGAAACCGAGGACGAGCATGCTCGCCACCAGCGCCCCGAGGGCCCACCAGCGGCGGGGGTCGTTCGTCGTCATGGCACGGCTCTTTCCGGTAGTCGATATCAAATGACAGTGACTCTCAAAAAAGAGTAGCTATCAATGCGGGCATGCGAAAGCCCCGCGGACCGCCGGTGCGGTGCGCGGGGCTCTCGGGCCGCTGCGGGTGGGCTACGCGTGGTTGTAGGCCACCAGCGAGATGCCGACGTAGTGGGCGATGAACGCCGCGAGCGTGAACGAGTGGAAGACCTCGTGGAAGCCGAAGAAGCGCGGCGAGGGGTTGGGGCGCTTGGTGCCGTAGACGATCGCGCCGATGCTGTAGAGCAGGCCGCCGACGACGATCAGCACCAGCACGGCGACGCCGCCGCGCCGCATGAAGTCGGGCAGGAAGAAGACCGCCGCCCAGCCGAGCGCGATGTAGCAGGGCGTGTAGAGCCAGCGCGGGGCGCCGACCCAGAAGACCCTGAAGGCGATGCCGGCCAGGGCCCCGGCCCATACCAGCCAGAGCAGTATCTCCTGCTTGCCCGCGGGCAGCAGGAGCAGCGTGAGCGGTGTGTAGGTGCCCGCGATGATCAGGAAGATGTTCGCGTGGTCGAGGCGGCGCAGCACGGCCTCGCCGCGCGGGCCCCAGTTCCCGCGGTGGTACAGCGCGCTCACGCCGAACAGCGCGCAGGCGGTCACGGTGAAGACGGCGCAGGCGATCCGCCCGCGGGTGCTCTCGGCGAAGGCGGTCAGGGTCACGCCGGCGACCAGGACGGCCGGGAACATCCCGGCGTGCAACCACCCCCTGAGCTTGGGCTTCAGCGGGGCGGCGACGGCGGCGAGTTCTTCAAGGGCGGGAGGCACAACGGGAGTCTCGTCCACGGAGCTCATGAGGTCAATGCTACCTACGCTCGCGTAGGTTACCGTGCAGTAATTTGTCATGTCGCCGGACGTTGGGAGTGGCGATGCTCACCCCACGCGCCCTGGACAGATCGTGTTTCCTGTCCTGATACTCATATGAGTGCGGTCGGCACCGGATGAGCAACCCACGAAGCAGCATCCGGGTCGCAGCCCCCAAGGGGTCCCAACAAAACACCCTCGAAAACTGACGCCAGGTGAGTGCACACCGGGCGGAACGGAGCGATCGTGGCGCGCGTCAATGCGGCTCCCACCCATCATCAGGACCTGATCGCCTGGGTCGGCGAGATCGCCGAACTGACCCAGCCCGACGAGATCGTGTGGTGCGACGGCTCGGAGGAGGAGTACCAGCGCCTGGCCGACGAGCTCGTGAAGCAGGGCACCTTCAAGAAGCTCGACCCGATCAAGCGCCCCAACTCGTACTACGCCGCCTCCGACCCGACCGACGTCGCTCGTGTCGAGGACCGCACCTTCATCTGCTCGGAGAAGGAAGAGGACGCGGGTCCGACCAACCACTGGAAGGCCCCCGCCGAGATGCGGGAGATCTTCACCGGTGAGCGCGGGAGTACCTCCCAGGCCGAAGGCTCTGGGGGACTCTTCCGCGGCGCCATGCGCGGCCGGACCATGTACGTGGTCCCGTTCTGCATGGGCCCGCTCGGCTCCGAGCTGTCCGCGCTCGGCGTGGAGATCACCGACTCCGCGTACGTCGCCACCGCCATGCGCACCATGACGCGCATGGGCCAGGACGTGCTGGACGAACTCGGCGAGGACGGCTTCTTCGTGAAGGCCGTGCACACCGTGGGCGCCCCGCTGGAGCCCGGCCAGGAGGACGTTCCGTGGCCGTGCAACTCCACCAAGTACATCTCGCACTTCCCCGAGGCGCGTGAGATCTGGTCCTTCGGCTCGGGCTACGGCGGCAACGCGCTGCTCGGCAAGAAGTGCTACGCGCTGCGCATAGCCTCGGTCATGGCGCGTGACGAGGGCTGGCTGGCCGAGCACATGCTCGTCCTGAAGCTCACCCCGCCGCGCGGCGGGACCGAGGCCGTCAAGTACGTGGCCGCCGCCTTCCCCAGCGCCTGCGGCAAGACCAACCTCGCGATGCTGGAACCGACCATCCCCGGCTGGACCGTGGAGACGATCGGCGACGACATCGCCTGGATGCGCTTCGGCGAGGACGGCCGCCTCTACGCGATCAACCCCGAGGCCGGCTTCTTCGGCGTCGCGCCGGGCACCGGCGAGCACACCAACGCCAACGCGATGAAGACCCTGTGGGGCAACTCGGTCTTCACCAACGTCGCCCTCACCGACGACAACGACGTCTGGTGGGAGGGCATGACGGAGGAGCTTCCGGCCCACCTCACGGACTGGAAGGGCAACTCCTGGACGCCGGAGTCCGGGACCCCCGCAGCCCATCCCAACGCCCGCTTCACCGTCCCCGCCGCCCAGTGCCCGACGATCGCCCCCGAGTGGGAGGACCCGAAGGGCGTGCCGATCTCGGCCATCCTCTTCGGCGGCCGCCGCGCCTCGGCGGTCCCGCTGGTCACCGAGTCCTTCGACTGGCAGCACGGTGTCTTCCTCGGCGCCAACGTCGCCTCCGAGAAGACCGCCGCCGCCGAGGGCAAGGTGGGCGAGCTGCGCCGCGACCCGTTCGCGATGCTGCCGTTCTGCGGGTACAACATGGGCGACTACTTCGGCCACTGGGTCAAGCTCGGCCAGCGGCACGACGCCGACAAGCTCCCGAAGATCTACTACGTGAACTGGTTCCGCAAGGACGCGGACGGCCGGTTCGTGTGGCCGGGCTTCGGCGAGAACAGCCGCGTGCTCAAGTGGATCGTCGAGCGCCTCAACGGCGAGGCCGAGGGCGTCGAGACCCCGATCGGCGTGCTGCCGGCCGAGGGCTCGCTCGACATCACCGGGCTGGACATCGAGCAGAAGGACCTCGACCTGCTGCTCTCGGTCGACGTCGACACCTGGCGCGAGGAGGCCTCGCTCATCCCGTCCCACCTGGAGACCTTCGGCGACCACACGCCCAAGGAGCTGTGGGACGAGTACCGCGCCCTGGTGAAGCGCCTGGGCTGACGCCCACCGGAATCCGGGGCGCCCGGCCCTCCTCGCGTGTGCGGCGCGGGCGGGCGGTCCCGGCGGTAGGCACGGCCTCGGCGGCGGGGGATCCCTGACCCTGACCACCCCCGCCGGACGGGTCCGGCCGACCCTCACAAAGCCCGGGGCCCGGGCATGACGCGTGCGACGTCATGCCCGGGCCCCGGGTCGTCCATGGTTCAGACGGTTGCGGCGTGGACCGCGAGACGGCGCTCTGCGAGCGCCGCGGCCTCCGTGTTCTGCCGTGACTCGGCGACGACCAGTGCCCGGCCGGCGAGCGCGTGCGCCCGCCGGTGGAGGGCCGCGGTGCGGGCGGGGTCCCCGGCCTTGCGGCCGACGGGGAGCCGCAGCGGCCGACGCCCGTGGTGCAGGGCCGCCACCGCCTCCGCGAGCTGTTCCGCCGCCCGGTCGAGCTCGGGGCACGGTGCCAGCCCCCGCAGCTCGTCGGTGACGGTCAGCAGGGCGGCGAGGTGTCCGGCGAGCTGGAGGTCCAGCTCCTCGTCACGGCTGCGCAGCGGAAGGCCCGGCGCCGCCGTATGGACCGATTTGGTGCGGATCGGCTCGTACATGGGTGCACTCCTCCTGCGTTCAGGAGTACATCCTAGCTTGGACTCAGTCTAAGGAGCGAGTGATTCAAGACATTGGTCCGGACTATGGCTGGCCGTAACCGTCCAGGAACCGTCCGATGCGGCCGACCGCGTCCGTCAGATCTTCCTTCGACGGCAGCGTGACCAGCCGGAAGTGGTCCGGCTCCGGCCAGTTGAAGCCGGTGCCCTGCACCACCAGGATCCGCTCCGCGCGCAGCAGGTCCAGCACCATCTGCTGGTCGTCCTTGACCTTGTAGACCTTGGGGTCCAGCCGCGGGAACGCGTACAGCGCCCCCTTGGGGCGGACGCAGCTGACCCCCGGGATCCGGGTGAGCAGGTCGTACGCGACGTCGCGCTGCTCGGCCAGCCGGCCGCCCGGCAGCACCAGGTCCTTGATCGACTGGCGGCCGCCCAGCGCGGTGGCCACCGCGTGCTGCGCCGGCACATTGGCACACAGCCGCATGTTGGCCAGGATCGTCAGGCCCTCCAGGTAGCTGGTCGCGTGCTCCTTGGGGCCGCAGACCGCGAGCCAGCCGCTGCGGTAGCCCGCCACCCGGTAGGCCTTCGACAGCCCGTTGAAGGTGAGGGTCAGCAGATCGGGGGCGATGGCCGCGGTGGGGGTGTGCGTGACGCCGTCGTACAGGATCTTGTCGTAGATCTCGTCCGAGCAGACGATCAGGTTGTGCCGGCGGGCGATGTCGGTCAGCTGCCGCAGCAGCTCGTCGTCGTACACCGCGCCCGTCGGGTTGTTCGGGTTGATGACCACCAGTGCCTTGGTGCGGTCGGTGATCTTCCGCTCGATGTCGGCGAGATCCGGGAACCAGTCCGCCTGCTCGTCGCAGCGGTAGTGCACCGGGGTGCCGCCGGACAGCGAGACCGCCGCCGTCCACAGCGGGTAGTCCGGCGCCGGGATCAGCACCTCGTCGCCGTCGTCCAGCAGCGCCTGCATCGCCATCTGGATCAGCTCGGACACCCCGTTGCCGAGGTAGATGTCCTCGACGTCCAGGTCGATGCCCTTGGTCTGGTAGTGCTGCATGACCGCCCGCCGCGCGGGGAGGATGCCCTTGGAGTCGCCGTAGCCGTGCGCGCCGCTGAGGCTGCGCAGCATGTCCTCCAGGATCTCCGGGGGACACTCGAAACCGAAGGCCGCCGGATTGCCGGTGTTCAGCTTCAGGATGCGGTGACCTGCCGCCTCCAGCCGCATGGCCTCCTCCAACACCGGGCCACGGATGTCGTAGCAGACGTTGGCGAGCTTCGTGGACTGGATCACCTGCATGTCCGCGAGCTTACGGCCACGCCATGCCGGTCGCCCCGTGTTCTTGGCCACGTGTGAGCCGTACGGGTGACGTCACGGGCGCGCCGAGCGCGCCGACCGGACCGAGCGTCCCGCCAGCACGTCGGTGCGGCGGCCGTCCTCGATGACGAAACGCCCGTCGATCAGCACGTACGGAATGCCCGTGGGCAGCGCGCGCGGCCGCTCGAACGTCGCGCCCGCGGCCACCGTCCCCGGGTCGAACAGCACCAGGTCGGCGCGGTGGCCCTCGCGGATCAGCCCGCGGTCGGCCAGCCCCAGCCGGGCGGCGGGCCGTCCGGTCAGATGCGCGACGCACTCCTCCAGCGAGAGCACCCCCAGTTCCCGCACGTAGCGGCCGAGATAGTGCGGGAACGTGCCGTACGCGCGCGGATGCGGCTTGTCCCCGACGAGCAGCCCGTCGCTGCCGCCGGTGTGCACGCGGTGCCGCATGATCGCCCGGACGTTCTCCTCGTGGCCCACGTGCTGGAGGATCGTCGTCCCCAGCCGGTCCTCCAGCAGCAGTCGGCGCGCCGTGACGAAGTCCGGTACCCGGCGGCCCACATGGGCCGCGAGCGCCGGCGCGCGCACCCCGGACACCTCGATCGTCGACCAGTCCACCGGCACCCCGTGGCAGCCGTCCGACCCCTCCACCTCCATCGCGTGCCGGATGCGCTCCGCCTGCGCGTCGTCCCGGAGCCGGGCGAGGGCCGCCTCCGGGCCGCCCTCCGTCGCCCAGCTCGGCAGGGTCGCCGCGAGCGTCGTGCTGCCCGGCAGGTAGGGATACGTGTCGAGTGTGATGTCCGCGCCCGCGGCGAGCGCCTCGTCCAGCAGCGCGAGCAGCTCCGGGGCGCGGCCCCGGTTCACCCCGAAGTTCATCGTCGCGTGCGCCAGGTGCAGGGCGCAGCCGGCCTCGCGGGTCAGCGCGATCATCTCCGCGTAGGCCTCCAGCGCGCCCGCGCCGTAACTGCGGTGGTGCGGGCAGTAGTAGCCGCCGTGGGCCGCCACGACCCGGCACAGCTCGGTCAGTTCGGCGTCCGAGGCGTACATCCCCGGGGTGTACGTCAGCCCGGACGACATCCCCACGGCCCCCTGCGCCAGCCCCTCGGCGACCAGTTCCCTCATCCGGTCCAGCTCCGCCGGGGTCGCCGGGCGGGCCTGCCACCCCACGGCCAGCATCCGCACGGTGCCCTGCGGGACCAGGTACGCGGCGTTCACGGCGATGCCCCGGTCGAGGCGGTCCAGGTACCCGCCGACGCTGCGCCAGTCGTACTCCAGGCCCTCGGGGTCGCCGTTCCACCCCGCGAGCTGGCCGCGCAGCGTGTCCAGGGTGCGGTCGTCCACGGGGGCGTACGACAGGCCGTCCTGGCCCAGCACCTCCAGGGTCACGCCCTGTGCCGCCTTCGCCTCGTGCGCGGGGTCGGTCAGCAGGGCGAGGTCGCTGTGCGCGTGCATGTCGATGAAGCCGGGCGCGAGGGCGAGGCCGGTGGCGTCGAGGGTGCGGCTTGCGGTGCGGGCGCAGCCGATTTCTGTGATGCGGCCGTGTGTGATGCCGACGTCGGCGGTGTAGGGGGGGTTTCCCGTGCCGTCCACGATGGTCGCGTTGCGGATGGCCAAGTCCATGTGCGGGGCCGTCTCTCTTCCGTTGGTTTTTCCCCGCCCTCCCTCCCGGGTGCCCTGTGAAGTCTGGCCGGCCCGGCGCGCGTGTGTTCCTGGGCCGGGTTCGGGGCCTCCGGGGCCGGCCATTCTGGACAGCACATTTTGGTGCCTCGGGCACTTTGCGTTGGGCACTCCGGGCTGTGCACCCAAATATGCTCCACAGTCCAGAACGCCCACCCCTACGACCCCGCCCCCTCCGTTTCGTCATGCGCCTGATCCTCAGTGGGGGGTATGGAGGCGGACCGGGGTGACCCCGGTTGCCTCGATCCACCCCACCGGCCCGCCAGGCCCTGCCCCAACATTCGGTCGGGGGACCCGCTGTGGGCACGACGTGGCGGCCGCTGCGGTCTGCGTTGGCGGTGACGGCTGCTGGCGGCCGATGCCGTTGCGCGCAGCACCAACGGGGCCTGTGCCATTGACCGCGAGCCCTATCGAGGTCCCCAGGGGAGCGGAATGCGACGGCCACTGGGGTTTGTGTGTGAGCGGTGGCGGCTGGGCGGCTGATGTGCCGCTGCACCGACCGTGGGCGCGCGCCATGGCTGCTTTCTACCCCCCACTGGGGATCAGGCGCGAACACTACGGAGGGGGCGGGGGTGGTGGGGGCACCCCCGGCCGAAGGCTGGGGGAGGGTGGGTGTTCTGGACTGTGGAGCATATTTGTGTGCGGTATCCGGGGCGGGATGGGATAGGCAGGTGCTGGAAACGCACGTAAATGTGCTGTCCAGAATGGCCAGCCCCGGAGGCCCCGCACCCGGCATCCACTGAAACGCGCGCCGGGGCGCGTGACTTCACAGGGCACCCGGGCGGGAGGGCGGGGAAAAAACCTACCCGGACCTCAGAAGAACGTGCGGATGAAGTCCGTGACGCGGCCCGCCTTGTCCACGACGGGAAGACAAGGCCACTTGTCGAACGCCGTGCAGGGATGCGACACCCCCAGCCCCACCCAGTCGCCGACCGCCAGGTCACCCCCATCGGGCGTCACGGACACGAACGCGTGCTGGTCGGCGAGCTTCGTGACCGTCAGCCCGGCCGCCGGGACGGCGGAGCCGTCGGCGCGGCGCACGACCTGGGGTACGGGGAGGCCGAGGTCGTACGGCGCGTCGCGCTTGCCCGCGTTGAGGAGGGCGAGCCCCGGTTCGGGCCGGGAGAGGACCTGGGCCCACAGCCGGAACGCGGGCTCGAGCGACCCCTCCGCGGCGATGCGGTCGTGGAAGGGGGTGACGTCCGCGTAGTGGACGTCGTCGTGGGTGACGTAGGCCCCGGAGCGCAGAAGCTTCAGCACGGGCCGCGACAACGGCTCCAGGGAGCCGAAGGCTTCCGCCACCGCGTCGAACCACTCGCTGCCGCCCGCGCTCACCACGATCTCCTCGGCCGCGGCGAAACGCCCCGCCGCATCGAAGTCCCGTGCCAGCTCGACGAGTTCGGCGATCCACGCCCGAGGGTCCGCCGCAGGCGCCTCGTAGCCCGCGACGCCGACCAGCCGCAGGTGCCGCGCCGTGGTCACCGCGTCCGCGACGCGTGCCGCCTCGGCCGCCCCGCGCACTCCCGTGCGGCCACCGGCGGCGCCGAGTTCGACCACGACGTCGACGACGTGGGTGAGGGCCGCGTCCATGAGCTCGACGCCCCGTACGGAGTCGACGTAGCAGACGAAGCGGAAGTCCGGGTCGCCGGCGAGTTCGCGGGCCAGCCAGCGCAGTGCCGCCGCGTCGACGAGTTCGTTGGCGAGGAAGACCCGCCGCACGCCGAACGCCCGGTAGACCCGCACCTGGTGCGGGGTGGCGGCGGTGATGCCCCAGGCGCCGTACTCGAGCTGGCGGGCGAACAGCTGCGGGGCCATGGAGGTCTTGCCGTGCGGCGCGAAGGCGAGCCCGTGCTTGGCCGCGTACGCGGCGAGCTGGGCGAGGTTGTGCTCCAGGGCGGGCGCGGAGAGCGTGAGCAGCGGGGTGGTGAAGCCGCCGTCGAACAGGGAGCGGCGCTCGGCGGCGAGTTCGCCGAGGGTGCGTCCGTCCGCGTCGGGCGGAAGGCCCTTGAAGCGGTGGTCCACGCGTTCCTCGCGCAGCTCGTCGATCCGCATCGCGCCTCCCTGGCGTGTTGCAATATGTGCAACGGTCATTGCGTACTGTGTTGCGCCGTGTCTAACATCCCTGCCGGTGCCGGGTCAACGGTGCCCGGAAGGGAGCCCAAGTGACCGTGGACGTCGTGTGCGTGGGCGAGTCCATGGTGACCTTCGTGCCTTCCGTACCCGGGCAGCGCCTCGCCGAGGCCGGCTCGTTCGCGCGCGGCACCGGCGGCGCCGAGTCCAATGTCGCCTGTGCGCTCGCCCGGCTCGGTCACACCGTCCGCTGGATCAGCCGGGTCGGCGCGGACCCGTTCGGGGACCACCTGCTCGCGGAGATCGCCGCGGCCGGCGTCGACGTCTCCGCCGTGCATCGCGATCCCGGCCGCCCCACCGGTGTCTACTTCCGCACCGGGGACGGGGAGCTGGCCTACTACCGGGCCGGCTCGGCCGCCACCGCGATGGACCCGGCGAACGTCGGACGCCGGGACGCCTGGGCGGGCCGGGTGCTGCACCTGTCCGGCATCACGGCCGCGCTCTCGGCGGGCTGCGCCGACCTCGTGCGCGAGCTGACCGCGCCAGGTCCCGGGCGCCCGCTGGTCTCCTTCGACATCAACTACCGCCCCGCGCTGTGGCGTTCGCGCGACCCCGCACAGCTCGCCGCGCTGGCGCGCCGCTGCGACCTGGTCCTGGTCGGCGAGGACGAGGCGCAGGCCGCCTGGGGCCTGCCGCACGCCGACGCCGTGCGCGAGGCGCTGCCCGAACCCGCCGTCCTCGTCGTCAAACAGGGCGCGCTGGGGGCCACCGCGTACGAGGGCGGCGCCGGGGGCGTCTTCGTCCCCGCGGCCGCCGCACCCGTGGTCGACCTCATCGGCGCGGGCGACGCCTTCGCCGCCGGATTCCTGTCCGCGACGCTGCGCGCGCTGCCCCTGCCGGACCGCCTCGCCCGCGGCCACGCGTTGGCCGCCGCGGCGATCGGGGTACGCGGCGATTCGCTTGCCGCCCTCGGCGAGCAGGCATGGGGGAGACTGCGCGCATGAGCCAGACCGTGGACCGCGCGCTGCGCATCCTGCCCCTGCTCGCCGAAGGGCCCGCCAACCTCGAACAGGTCGCCACGCGCCTGGACGTGCACAAGTCCACCGCGCTGCGGCTGCTGCGCACACTGCACGAGCACGGCATGGTCTACCGCCAGGACGACCAGCGCTACCGCCTGGGCACCCGGCTGTTCGCCCTCGCCCAGGAGGCGATGGAGAACCTGGACGTCCGCGGCATCGCCCATCCCCACCTCGTCGCCCTGAACGAGCTGACCGGGCACACCGTGCACCTCGCCGTCTACGAGGAGGGCGAGGTCGTCTACATCGACAAGGTGGACAGCCGTTATCCGGTGCGCATGTACTCGCGGATCGGCAGGCCCGTCGCCATCACCGTCGCGGCCGTCGCCAAACTGCTGCTGGCCGACCTGCCCGAAGCCGAGCGGCGCGCGGTCGCCCGGGGGCTGGAGTACCCGCGCTACACCTCCCGTTCGACTCCGGACGCCGCCGCCCACCTGGCCGAACTCGCCCGCGTCCGCGAGCAGGGCTGGGCGAGCGACCTCGGCGGGCACGAGGAGTCGATCAACTGCGTCGCCGCGCCGGTCCGCGGCGCCGACGGGCGCGTCGCGGCCGCCTGTTCGCTGTCCGCCCCCAATGTGGTCGTCAGCGCCGAGGACCTGCTCAGGCTCCGGCCGCAGGTCCAGCGCACCGCGGAGGCGATCAGCCGCGAGTACTCCGGAAAACCCAGCCAAGGAGCCCGATGAGCGAGAAGACCGCGATCACCCCGGCGAGCCACGCCACCCCGCCGGCCAAGTTCTCCCACGGTGTCCGCAAGGGCAACATCCTGCAGGTCGCCGGCCAGGTCGGCTTCGGGCCCGCCGTGCCGGGCCAGGCCCCCGCGCCGGTCGGCCCCGGGCTGCGGGAGCAGACCCTGCAGACCCTCGCCAACGTGCTCGCGGTCCTGGAGGCGGGTGGCGCCTCCTGGGAGGACGTCGTCATGATCCGCGTCTACCTCACCGACACGGCCCACTTCCCCGAGTTCAACGCCCTCTTCGACGAGTACTTCGCGGACCTGAAGGGCGCCCCCGCCGCCCGTACGACGGTCTACGTCGGTCTGCCCGCCGGGCTGCTGATCGAGATCGACGCCCTGGCCGTTCTCGGCTGACGTGGGACACCGCGCCCCCGGGGGACGGGACCTCTCCCGGGGGCGCGGTGCGGCGGTGGGCGGTGGATCCGGCGTACTACGGCAGCGCGTGCACGTGCGGGCCGACCGTGCCCGAGAATCCGTTGCCGTTCGTCGCGTCCCAGTTGGTGGACCAGGTCATCGCGCCGCGCAGCCCCGGCCAGGTGGTGGAGGGCTTGAACGAGCCGCAGTTGGTGCCCTTGGTCAGGCAGTCCAGGGCGTTGTTCACGACGGCCGGCGAGACGTAGCCGCTGCCCGCCGCCCGGGTGGACGCCGGCAGGCCGAGACCCACCTGTGAGGGGGCCAGACCGCTCTGCAGCTGGATGCAGGCCAGGGCGGTGATGAAGTCGACCGTGCCCTGCGAGTACACCTTGCCGTCGCAGCCGTTCATGGAACCGCTGTTGTAATACTGGGTGTTGACGACGGTCAGGATGTCCTTGATGTTGAGCGCGGTCTGGAAGTAGCCGAAGGACGTCGACTGCATGTCGATGGTCTGCGGGGCCATGGTGATGACCAGCCCGGAGCCCGCCTTGGCCGACAGGGAGCGCAGCGCCTGCGTCATGTAGGTCGCGTTGATCCCGTTCTCCAGGTCGATGTCGACGCCGTCGAACCCGTACGTCTGCATCAGCGAGAAGACACTGTTGGCGAAGTTGTTCGCCGAGGCGGAGTCGGTGACGCTGATCGTGCCGTTCTGGCCGCCGACGGAGACGATGACCTTCTTGCCGGCCGCCTTCTTCGCCGCGATGTCGGCCTTGAACTGGCTGACGGAGTAGTTCAGCGCGGGGTCCAGGGTGAAGGAGACCGCGCCGGGCGTGGTGGTGGCGTCGGCGAAGCTGACCGCGATGATGTCGTACTGGCTCGGGACCTGGGCGATGGTCTGCACCGTCGCGCCGTTGTTGAAGTTCTGCCAGTAGCCGGTGAGCACGTGCTTGGGCAGCGAGCCGCCACCGGTGGGCGTCGGGGTCGGCGTGGGGGTGGGGGTCGGCGTGGGAGTCGGCGTCGGGGTCGGCGTGGGGGTCGGGGTGGGCGTCCCCGAGCCGGGCGCGCCGAGCAGGCTCACGTCGTCCGCGAGGTACGCGGGCTGCGCGTACCAGCCGTGCAGGTAGACGGTGACCGAGGTGGTGCTCGCGCCCGTGGTGAAACTCGTGGACAGCGGCTGGTACGAGGTCGCGGACGGGGTCCAGACCGAGGCCTCCGCCATGCCGGTGCCGGTGGCGCCGAGGTAGACGTAACTGCCCTGGACGAACGCGCTCAGGGTGTACGTCGAGTTGGGCCGGACGCTGATGGTCTGCGAGCAGCGGGAGTTGTCCGAGGAGGACGGCGTGCCCTGGAGGGCCTTGGTGCCGCCGTGCACGGGGGAGCCGACGACCGCGCCGCTGGAGGCGGTGCAGGACCATCCGGACAGGCCGCTCTCGAATCCGCCGTTGGTCACGAGGTTGGTGTCGGCGGCGTTGGCGCTGCCGGAGTTGGCGACGAGTCCCGCCACCGCGAGGGCGGCGGCACCGACGGCCGCCGCGGCTCTGAGGGCGGTGCTCCGAGGGCGTGCGAGTTCCACTACTGCCTCCTGGGGGCGAGGAGTTGGGCAACGGGTACGCGAGTGGCCACTCTTGTGAGGTCGAAGTTTGGTCCAGACCAATCCTTCGGTCAATACCCCCCACCCACCTCACCGCCCCACCGCCGCGCCCGCGCATATGCGCCGAGCATCTGCACCCGCACGCGTATTCGCCCCGTCACTTGGGTACCGACTTCATCAAGTGTTCGGCGACTTAGCGCACTGCTCCCACTACACACCGATAGGCTCACCGCGATGGGACTGGGCGGGAGTTCCGGGAGGCAACGGGTGTCGAGTGTCATAGCGGTCACGGCGGACGACCTCGCGCTCCCCCTGGAGGAGCACGTGAGCCGCACCGTCGCCGCCCTGGAGACCCACGGCCACCTCGTCGTCCTCGTGCCGCCCGACCCCGCCGATCCGGTGCGCCGCCGCATGCACACCGTGCGGGCCGCCCTGGAGGCGGACCGGGTGGCGATCGTGCCCGTCGACCTGCCGCCGCTGGCCGCCGTGCTGCTCGCCGAGCAGTTGCGGCAGCTCGCCGCGACCGACCTCGGGCCGGGCGTGCTCGCGGGGGCCGCCCGTCTGCTGTCGCACTACCTCCACTCCGGGGCCCTGGTCGGTTCCGTCGCCAAGCTCGACCGCGTGGAGGTCCCCGTCGCCGCGCACCTGAAGTCGCTCATGCCGGGACGCCACTTCGCCGTCCTGGCCCACCCCGAGCCGCACCTGGTCGAGGCCGACCCCTCCGCCGTGCCGGCCGGCCCCGCCTTCCTCACCCAGCTCGCCGTCGCCCAGGGCCACGGCGTGGACCCCGGCTGGGTCACCGGCCCGCTCGCCCGCGCCTGGCGCGCCCAGCACGTGCGCGAGGTGCCGCTGCCCGCGGACTCCGCGCGCTGGTGGGGGACCGGAAAGCTGGTGGAGTTCACCGCCTACATCGCCGACGTGGGCGTGCTCTACCAACTGGTCACCTCGGTGCGCCGGGACAGCTGCGGCTGGTGCGGTCTGGCGGTCATCGGCGACCGCTGCCTGTTCTGCTCGGCCGCGGTGGACGGACTGCAGCGCATCCGGCCGCCCGAGCGGCCGCGTCAGGTCGTGCACGCGCAGCGGCCCCCGCACACCCTCGCGTCCCGCACCGCGCCCTCCCTCCCGTCTCCTCCTCCCGAAGGTTCCCCCCACCAGCACTCGGCACTTGAGCGATAGGGCCCCACCTCTATGAACTCACGTCAGCGTCGCGGCGTCGTCCTTCTCGTGGTCTCCGCGCTCTGCGCGCTCGCCGCGTTCGCGGGAGTCGTCAGCGTCATCGGCGACGCGCGCTCCCAGGTCGGACCCAAGGTGACCGCGTACCGGCTGGCCAAGGACGTTCCCGCGTACGAGTCCATCGGCCGCGGCCAGCTGGAGGCGGTCCGCATACCCGAGCGCTGGCTGCCGGCCACGGCCGTCCGCGAGATCGGGCAGCTCAACGGCAAGATAGCCGCCGTCCCGCTGGAACGCGGATCGCTGCTCCAGACCGACATGGTCGCCGAACGGCCCGCCCTCCAGGCCGGGCAGATGGAGATCGCGATCATGATCGACGCGGAGACCGGTGTGGCCGGCAAGATCACACCGGGGGCCAGGGTCAACATCTTCGCGACCTTCGCGCCCCGCAAGGACACCGACCCCGAGGTCTCGAAGATCATCGTGGCCAACGCCCGGGTCATCGACGTCGGCGAGATCAAGGCGTTCGACACCGGCGGCGACAGCCAGCGCGCCAGCAGCAAGGGCGTCCCCATCACCTTCGCCCTCGGCGCGGAGGACGCCCAGCGCGTGGCCTTCGCCGAGTCCTTCGCCCGGCATGTGCGCCTCGCCCTGGTCGCTCCCGGCGACGACACCGCGCCCTCCGAACGGGACCGCACCTACACCCTCGCCCGTGACGGAGCCGCCTCGTGAACGGCGTCCGCATCCTGTCCGGCACCCCGGACCCCGACACGGCCCGCGCGCTGACCGGGCTGCTCCACCAGCTGCCCGGCGCCGAACCCGGCCCCGCGCTGCCCGACTCGACCACCCTGCTCGACGTCCTCGCGCGGGCCGCCGACACCGGGATCGACGAACTGCCCGAGGCCGTCGTCGTCCACGACCGGATCAGCCCGATGCCCGCCCTTGAGGTCATCCGGGAGATCGCGCTGCGCTTCCCGGCCGTCGGCGTCGTCCTGCTCACCGCCGACCCCAGCCCGGCCGTCCTGTCCGGAGCCATGGACGCCGGGGCGCGCGGCGTCGTCGCACTGCCCCTGTCCTACGACGAGCTCGGGGCCCGCATCGAGGCGGCCGCCGGCTGGGCGGTGGGCGTGCGCCGCCATCTCAGCCCGCAGCAGGCCGCGTTGCCGGCCGTCCCCGGCGGGACCATGGTCGCCGTCGCGGGCGCGAAGGGCGGAGTCGGCACCACGGTGATCGCCGTGCAGCTCGCCCTCGCCGCGCAGGCCGCCGGCAAGTCCACCGCCCTGGTCGACCTCGACCTCCAGGGCGGCGACATCGCCTCCTACCTCGACGTCCAGTTCCGCCGCTCGGTCGCCGACCTCGCGGACATCCCCGACGTGACCACCCGCGTGCTCCAGGACGCCATGTACGTCCACGAGGCCGGGCCCGCGCTGCTGCTCGCCCCCGGCGACGGCGAACGCGGCGAGGAGGTCACCGACCGCTCGGCGCGGCATGTGCTGCACGCGCTGCGGCAGCGGTACGAGGTCGTCGTCGTGGACTGCGGCACCCAGATGACCGCGGCCAACGCGGTCGCCGTCGAGACGGCCGAGACCGCGGTGCTCGTCACCACCCCGGACGTCGTCGCGGTGCGCGCCGCCAAGCGCATGGTGCGCATGTGGGACCGGCTGCAGATCCGCAAGCCGCAGGACGTGCTGGTCACGGTCAACCGGCACACCCGCGGCAGCGAGATCCAGCCCTCGCTGGTCGCCCGCATCACCGGGACGAAGGTCTCCGCGGCCGTCGTGCCCGCGGCGTTCAGGGAACTGCAGGCCGTCGTCGACGCCGGGCGGCTCCAGGACCTCGACAACCGCTCCACCGTCAAGCAGGGCGTGTGGGCCCTCGCCGCCGAGGTGGGCCTGTCCGGGGCGGGGAGCGCCCTCGTCCCCCGGCGGGGCCGGCGCACGCGGGGCGACCAGGGCCAGGTCGCGCTGGAGACGCTCGGCATGACGCCGCTGATCCTGCTGGTGCTGATCCTGGTCTGGCAGGCCGTGCTCGCCGGCTACACCTTCACCCTCGCCGGACACGCCGCCGACCAGGCCGCCCGCGCCGCCGCCGTCGGCAAGGACGCCCGCGCGGCGGCGGTCGACGACCTGCCGGGCGCGTGGGACCAGGTCACCGTGGACTCCGGCAAGGCCGACGGCATGGTGGACGTGACGGTGGGACTGAAGGTGCCCGTGCTCTTCCCCGGCGCCGTCGACTTCCCGCTGTGGGTCCACGGCCACGCATCGGCGGTCGACGAGGAGGTGGACGCCCCGTGACCGGCCGCTCCCGGCGGCGGGACCGGGGCAGCGCCTCGCTGGAGTTCCTGGGGATGCTGCCGATCCTGCTGCTCATCGCCCTGGCCGGCGTCCAGTTGGGTCTCGCGGCCTACACCGCGGCCCAGGCCGGCACCGCCGCCCGCGCCGCCGCCCGCATGGAGGCCCGCCACGACCACCCCGTCAGCGGCTCGGCGGCCGGCACGCAGGCCGTCAGCTCCTGGCTGCGGGACGGCACGAACGTGACGACCGGCGAAGGCGGCGACGCCACGCGCGCCACGGCCACGATCGAGATCCCCTCGGTGATCCCGGGCCTGAGCCCCGGCTCCGTCACCCGCACCGCCACCATGCCCAGGGAGGACCAGGACAACGGGGAAGGAGCGGACGGATGAGCCTGCGCGACCGCATCGCCGCCGGCGACGACACCGCCCCGCAGACGCAAGAGGGCCATCTCGTCGCCGTCTACCGCGCCAAGCTGCTCCAGGAGATCGACCTCGCCGAGATGTCGGCCCTCGCCGCCGCCGAGCGCCGCGTGCGTCTGGAGCGCGTCCTCGGGCACATCATCAGCCGCGAGGGCCCCGTGCTGTCCACGAAGGAACGCACGGGCGTCATCCGCCGGGTCGTGGACGAGGCCCTCGGCCTCGGCATCCTCGAACCGCTGCTGGAGGACGCCTCGATCACCGAGATCATGGTCAACGGCCCGGACAAGATCTACATCGAGCGCGGCGGCCGGGTCGAGCCCGTGGCCGCCCGCTTCAGCAGCGCCGAGCAGTTGCTGCAGACCATCGAGCGGATCGTCTCCACGGTCAACCGCCGCGTGGACGAGTCGAACCCGATGGTCGACGCGCGCCTGCCGTCCGGCGAGCGCGTCAACGTCATCATCCCGCCGCTGTCCCTGACCGGCCCGATCCTGACGATCCGCCGCTTCCCCCGCGCGTACACCCTGCACGAACTGATCGGCCTCGGCACGCTCGACGAGCACATGCTGATGCTGCTCTCCGGGTTCGTCCGGGCGAAGTTCAACATCATCGTCAGCGGCGGCACCGGCTCCGGCAAGACCACCCTGCTCAACTCCCTGTCGGGGCTGATCCCGGACGGCGAGCGCATCATCACCGTCGAGGACGCCGCCGAACTCCAGCTCCAGCAGGAGCACGTCGTCCGCCTGGAGAGCCGGCCGCCCAACGTCGAGGGCCACGGCCGGATCACCATCCGCGACCTGGTGCGCAACTCGCTGCGCATGCGGCCCGACCGGGTCATCGTCGGTGAGGTGCGCGGCGGCGAGACCCTGGACATGCTCCAGGCGATGTCGACCGGCCACGACGGCTCGCTGGCCACCGTGCACGCCAACTCGGCCGAGGACGCGGTGCTGCGGCTGCAGACCCTGGCGTCGATGTCCGAGGTGAAGATCCCCTTCGAGGCCCTGCGGGACCAGATCAACAGCGCGGTGGACGTGATCGTCCAGCTCCGCCGCGACGTGGACGGCACCCGCCGGATCGCCGAGATCGCGATGCTCTCCTCCCGCGGCCGGGACGTCTTCCGGCTCACCACCGCCACCCGCTTCCGCGCCGAGCCGATGGGGGCCGACCGGATCGTGCGGGGCTGGTTCCAGCACCAGCCGGTGCCCCGGGAGATGGCGGAACGCCTCTACCTGGCGGGGGAGTCGGTGCCCGCGGCCTTCGGGGTCGGCGAGACCGAGCTGGAGCTGTCGACCAGGGAGGCGAAGTGAGTTCCGCGACGATGGCACTGTCCGTGCTGGGGGTGACCGGCCTCGCCCTCCTGCTGGGCGTGTGGGGGCTGCACGCCTGGGCCGGGGGCCGCGCCGACCGGGCCGCCCTGGTCGACCGGCTGGCCGAAGTCCCGGCCGGCCGGCGCAGCGCGGTCGCCTTCTCCGGGCTGGACCGCCGGGTGCGGACCACCCGGTGGGGCCGGCGGCTCGCGGGCCGGCTCGCCGCGACCGGCACCGATCTGACCCCGGGCCAGTTCACCGCCGCCGCGGTGGGCGTGGTCGGCGGGGCGTGGCTGGTGGCCGATGTCGTGCTGGCGCCCTTCTTCGGGCCGATCGCCGCACTGCTCGCGGCGTGGGCGGTCAGCTCCTTCCTCGGCTGGCGGCGGCGGGTGCGCACCGAGCGCTTCATCGCCCAGCTGCCCGATCTCGCCCGCGTACTGGCCAACGCCACCCAGGCCGGACTCGCCCTGCGCACGGCCGTCTCCATGGCCGCCGACGAACTCGACGCGCCGGCCGGTGAGGAACTGCGCAAGGTCGCCGACGCGATGGCGCTCGGCCACTCCATTGAGGACGCCCTGGAGGAACTGCGCGAACGCCTCCCGAGCCGGGAACTGGTGGTACTGGTGTCGACCCTCGTCCTGTCCTCGCGGGCCGGCGGCTCGGTCGTGGAGTCGCTGCGGAACCTCACGGTGACCCTGGAGGAGCGCAAGGAGACCCGGCGCGAGATCCGCACCCAGATGTCGCAGGTCACGGTCACCGCCTACGCGGTGCCGTTCATCGGCATCGGATCCCTGCTGCTCCTGGACCGGATCATGCCGGGCTCGCTCGGCGCGATGACCGGCTCGGGTGCCGGGCGGATCGCCGTCGTCGTCGCCCTCGGCCTCTACGTCGTCGGCTTCGCCCTCATCCGCCGCATGTCGCGGATCGACGTCTGAGGGGGGTGGGGCACCGGTGATCTCCCTCGCTCTGGCCGCCGTCGCCGCGCTGGCCGTCCTCGGCCTCTGCTACGGCATCGGCCTGTACCGCTCCGAGGTCAAGCTGCCGAGCGACCTCCAACTCGCCCTGGAGGTCGGCCGGACCCGCACCACCCGGGTCGGCAACGCCGTCGACCGCCTCGGCATGCGCTGGGCACCGCTCGTGCTGCGTCTGATGGGCCCCGCCCGCGTCAGCCGCGTCCGCGCCCGCATCGACCACGCGGGCCACCCCTACGGCCTGACCGTGGACCGCTACGCCGCCCGCCGTGCCGTCTACGGCGCCCTGGGCGCGCTGGCCGCCCTCGTCCTCCTCCGGTCCGGCCACTGGTTCGCCGCGCTGCTGATGGTCGCGTACGGCCTCGGCTGGACCGACCTCGGCATCTGGCTCGCCGTCCGCAAGCGCCGCGACGAGATCGAGCGCACCCTCCCGGACTTCCTCGACGTCCTCGCGGTCGTGGTCAGCGCCGGACTCGGCTTCCGGCAGGCCCTCGAACGCGTCGCCTCCGTCTACAAGGGGCCCTGGAGCGACGAGATCCGCATCGCCCTGCGCCAGATGGACGTCGGCGTCAGCCGCCGCGACGCCTTCGACCAGTTGCGCAGGCGCAACAGCAGCGAGCAGGTGGGGCAGTTCGTCTCCGCCCTCCAGCAGGGCGAGGAACTGGGCGCCCCCATCGCCCGCACGCTGCTCCAGATCGCGACGGACATGCGGCGCACCGAGGCCCAGAACGCCCGCCGCCGCGCGGCCCGCACCGTGCCGCGCGCGACGGGCGTCATCACGACGCTGCTCGTCCCCGCGACGATGATCCTCCTCATGACCGGGACGATCCTCGGCTCCCGGATCAACTTCGGCGATCTGCTGGGGTGACGGGGACGTGGGTGAATGGCCGGGGAGCGTGGTGGGTAGTGACCGAAGCCCGCCATCGGGTGCGGAGCTCACGGCTGCGGTGTACATTTGCAGTCGCAACCATCTTTGCACCTGCAATCAAGCACGGATCGCAGCGGGTTGGCCCGAGGGGAGGCGGTGCACCGTGAACCTCGCCGCCGCCCTGTCCCGCCGCGACAGCCAGAGCCCGGCCGACGCAAGGTGCGCGGCCGGCGTACGTCACGTGACTACCGTTTGGGGCACGGAAGATGAGCAGGTGGGTTGTGAAACGGCTGACGGCGCTGCGCATGCGCATCCGCGCTGGTGGCGACTCGGGACAGACGTCGTTCGAGTACCTGGGGATCGCGGTCGTGATCGCGGTGATCATCGGGGTGTTGGCGACCACGGACATCGGCCAGGCCGTCAAGGACGGCATCATGACGGCCATTTCCAACATCGTCGGCAGCGGCTGATCCGGCGAGGGCACGGGGATGCGGGTCAGACACTAGGCCTGTACATCGTCGCTGTCGGGGCCCTGTTCTTCCTTGCCTTCGCATTCTTCGCGGTGGGCCAGGCGTCCTCTGTGCGCAACGGTGCGCAGACCGCAGCCGACGCGGCGGCCCTGGCTGCTGCCCGGGAGACCCGCGACGGCATCCGCGACGACTTCCTGGACGCACTCGAGGCCGGAGACCTCGACAAACTGACGGACCTGCTCACCGGGAACGGCATGGACGGTGTGGGTGCGTGTGGCGCGGCGGGCACCTTCGCCGCCGAGAACGCCGCGGTCATCGACACCTGTGACCTCGTCAGCGGACCGAGTGGCGCAAAGGTGTCCCTCCACACGGAGGGGACCGTGGGCAAGTCGGTCGTGGACGGTACCGAGAGCATCCACGCGCACGCCACCGCTACCGGGGTGGTCGAGCCACGCTGCGCGGTGGACGAGAAGGATGGCGACACCGTGAAGTTCACGTGCGACAACGGGACCCTGAGCGTGGACCCGACGGCCGACGACTTCGATCTCAACCTGGCGGAGTTCTACTCCGTCCATCTCAGCGAGTGAGGAACGGGGGACCGATGCGATTCCGGCAGCGAGTGAAGGGCCGCAGGGGCATGACCGTGCTGGTCGTCACGGCGGGCCTGGCCCTTGCCCTGACGAGTTGCGGAGGCGGTGGCGGCGACGACAAGCCCGAGGGGAAGGCGCCCTCGAAGTCCGGTGCCACACCCAGCAGTCCGGGCGCGGACGACACGTCGCCTTCTGCGGAGCCCACGCAGATCCTGGCCCAGATGAAGGGTGAGAAGGACGTCACCGTCACGCTGAACGAGGCCAAGCGGGACTCCGGCGGATTTGTCACCGTCAAGGGGACGCTCACCAACAACGGCACGTCGATCTTCAATGCCACCTCGTGGGTGGGGCAGGAGATCGCCGTTCAGAAGTCGGGTGCCTCCGTCGCGGGAGCCGTGCTCGTCGACGAGGCGGGCAAGAAGCGCTACTACGTCCTCCGGGACACCGAGGGCAAGTGCCTCTGCACCATGGGGCTCAACCTGATCAAGCCGGGCGAGACCCGGCCGATCTTCGCCCAGTTCCCGGCGCCGCCGGCCGCCACCACCGAGGTGGAGTTCCAGTTGCCGACGATGCCTCCGGCCAAGATCACGATCTCGGAGGGGTGAGCCATGCCCCGTCCCCGACCCGTGGCCGCGGCCGCGCTGGGTCTCGCGCTGGCGCTCGTCACGCCGGCGGCGCACGCGGACGACGTTCCGACGGCGCAGCCGACCCCCTCCGCGCCGACCGCGGTCGACGCGAACGACCCGGATCTGGAGCTCCCGGAGGGGGCGAAGCTGGCGCCGCCGAAGGTGCTGGACATCGTGTCGGTGACGGACGGGTCCTCGTCCGAGGACGCCTCCGCCGAGGACGGGGAGGAGCGGCACGAGGAGTCCAACTCCTCCGTGACGTACGCCCTCCAGGCCGACGTGCTGTTCCCGAGGGACAGCGCGAGACTCAACCCCGCGGCGGCAGCGCGGATCAGGGCGATCGCGTCCGACATCGACGCCAAGAACGTGACGCAGCCGATCCGGGTCTTCGGCTTCACGGACAACCTCGGCTCCTACGAGCACGGCGAGGTGCTCTCCAAGAAGCGCGCCGACGCCGTCTACAAGATTCTCTCCGGCCGGTTGGCCTCGCTCGGCAACGACAGCCATGCCTTCCAGGTCCGCGGCTACAGCGAGGACTACCCGATCGCCGACAACTCCACCGAGGCGGGCCGCAAGCAGAACCGCCGGGTGGAGATCACGTTCCGGCCCTCCTAGCGGGGGCGGCCGACGAGGCCGGGTCAACGGCGCGACTCACCCGGGCGAGGTATCCGGGACCCGTGATTTGTTAAATTCCTCGTCTGCCCGCGTGGTCACGTGGAGTGACGAAATGGGCACGCCATCGGTATGTTTTGGGGAGAAGGACACCGCTTATGGGGCTAAAGGGGTGAATCGGATTCCGGGTGGGGTCCTTTCTGAAGGGAACCTTCACATCTCCCTCATGACCTTGGTCCTGCACTGCGGCGGATTCGCGGTACCTTGGAAACCCCCCCCTCGGGCCGGTCCGCTCTCCCCCCCTGCGGACCGGCCCGTCTCCTTTTGCCCGACGGGGCCGGGAACCCGAACACGCACCGTGATCGCAAGGTGTCCCGTGGGTACCGCCGGGCGCCGGGTTTCCGGTCAGCGCTCCCGCGGCTCCACGGCCACCGGCTCCACGCCCACCGTCACCCCGCGCACCAGCCCCCAGCCCGACATGGCGCCCGCCTCGGCCTCCAGCACATGCCGGGCCCGCAGCCGGGGCCGGCCGATCCGGCCCGGGGCCATGGTGCGTACGGCCAGCACGCGCAGCCGCCGGTCGAGGTAGGCGACGTCGATGGCGAAACGCATGCCGAGGGTGTGGACGCTCCCCGCGGGCGTCAGCAGCAGGGCCCCGGTGACACCGTCACGCCCCAGCAGACCGCGGGTGCGGGCCCGGTAGGAGGCCGCGATCTCCAACGGCACCGTGCCATCGGGCAGGCGCAGTCGCGCGGTGCCGTCGCGCAGGCGGGTGCGCATTGCGGTCACGTCCCTTCGGGTCCCGGGCCCGTGTACGGTCGCCCGGTGCATGTCTATCCGATCGCCGTGGCCGCCGTGTGGGGAACGGGCGCGGGCCTGGTCCTGCCGCGTGCGGTCCACCGCCTGGCGGTCGGTGAGGAGCAGCCGTGGCGGACCGAGAGCCCCGAGGGGCTGATGTATCCGGCGGGAGTGGCGGGCTGGCTGGGGCCGGTGCGGAGCGCGGAATGGGCGGCCGGCCGGTGGTACGCCCTGTTCACGGCGGCGGTGTGCGCGGCGCTGGCCGGCCGCCTGGGGGCGCGGCCCGAGGTCGCGGTCTGGCTGCTGCTGGTGCCGGCCGCGGTACTGCTCGCCCGCGTCGATCTGACGGTGCTGCGGCTGCCGGACGTGCTGACGCTGCCCGCCGCCGTGGGGACGGCCGTGCTGCTCGGGGTCGCCGCGCTGGCCCCCGGGCGTGCCGGGTCGTGGCCGCGCGCCCTGCTCGGGGGGCTGGCGCTCGGGCTGCTCTATCTCGTCCTGCACCTGGTCAACCCGGGCGGCATGGGCTTCGGGGACGTCAAGCTCGCCCCCACCGCGGGGCTCGTGCTGGGCTGGTACGGCTGGGACACGCTGGTGGCCGGGACCTTCACGGCCTTCGTGCTGGGCGCCGTCACCGGGCTGGCGCTGCTGACGGCCCGTCGCGCGGACCGCGGGACGCCGCTGCCCTTCGGGCCGTTCATGCTGGCCGGCGCCCTGGCCGGGGTGCTGCTGCTCCCCTGACCAGGACGCCGGCAGGAGCGCGGGTTACGCCTCGCTGCTGCGCGACCAGAGGTTGACGCCCGACTCCAGGGCGAAGGTGTCGATCTCCGCGAGCTCCGCGGCGGTGACCGCCGGGGCGCCCACCGCGGCCACGTTGGCCTCCAGCTGGGCGACGCTGCTCGCGCCGATCAGCGCCGAGGTGATCCGCGGGTCGCGCAGCACCCAGCTCAGCGCGAGCTGCGCCAGCGACTGGCCGCGGCGCGCGGCGATGTCGTTCAGGCCGCGCAGCCGCCGGACCACCTCGTCGGTGATCAGCGTCGGGTCCAGCGACTTGCCCTGGGCGGCGCGCGAACCCTCCGGGATGCCGTTCAGGTACTTGTCCGTCAGCAGGCCCTGGGCCAGGGGGACGAAGGGGATGCAGCCCATGCCCTCCTCCTCCAGGACGTCGAGCAGGCCCTCGTCCTCGACCCAGCGGTTGATCATCGAGTAGGAGGGCTGGTGGATCAGCGCCGGGACGCCCATCTCGCGCAGCAGCCCGGCCGCCTCGCGGGTGCGCTGCGGGCCGTAGGAGGAGATGCCCACGTACAGCGCCTTGCCCTGCCGGACGGCGGACGCGAGGGCGCCCATCGTCTCCTCCAGCGGGGTCTCGGGGTCGTAGCGGTGCGAGTAGAAGATGTCGACGTAGTCCAGGCCCATGCGGTCCAGGGACTGGTCGAGGGAGGCCAGCAGGTACTTGCGGCTGCCCCACTCGCCGTACGGGCCGGGCCACATGTCGTACCCGGCCTTGGTCGAGATCACGAGCTCGTCGCGGTAGGGACGGAAGTCCTGGGCGAAGATCGTGCCGAAGTTGGACTCGGCGGAACCGTAGGGCGGGCCGTAGTTGTTGGCCAGGTCGAAGTGCGTGACACCGAGGTCGAACGCACGGCGCAGGATGGCGCGCTGCGAGTCGAGGGTGCGGTCGTCGCCGAAGTTGTGCCAGAGGCCGAGCGAGATCGCCGGGAGCTTGAGGCCGCTGCGGCCCGACCGGCGGTACTCCATGGCGTCGTAGCGCTCGTCGGCGGCGCGGTAGAGGGTGCGAATATCCACGGAACTCGTCCTATCACGACGGCCCCCGGCGGCCCTCGCACCCGGTTCGGCGCCCCGCGGGAAGGCGCGTTAGGGTGGCCGCGGGGGGACGACCGCAGGAGGGGCCCGGCAATGAATCTGCGCGACCTGGTACGCCTCAGGTTGACCGACCTGTACGCCCACCGGGTGGAGCGGCGCCTGGACCCGTCCCAGAGCCCCAAGCACATCGGCGTCATCCTCGACGGCAACCGCCGCTGGGCCAAGGCCGCGGCGCGCACGACCGAACAGGGCCACCGGGCCGGCGCGGACAAGATCACCGAGATGCTGGGCTGGTCCGAGGAGACCGGCGTCGAGGTCGTGACGCTCTGGATGCTGTCGACCGACAATCTCGACCGCCCGGCGGAGGAACTCGTCCCGCTGCTCGGCATCATCGAGGACGCGGTCCGCGGCCTCGCGGCGACCGGCCGCTGGCGCGTCCACCACGTCGGGGCGAAGGACCTGCTGCCCGCCCGTACGCAGTCCGTCCTCAAGGAGGCCGAGCAGGCCACCGAAGGCGTCGAGGGCATACTCGTGAACGTCGCCGTGGGCTACGGCGGCCGACAGGAGATCGCCGACGCCGTCCGCTCCCTCCTCCACGAGCACGCCGGACGCGGCACCTCCATCGAGGACCTCGCGGAGATCCTCGACATCGACCACATCGCGGAGCACCTCTACACCCGCGGCCAGCCCGACCCCGACCTCGTCATCCGCACGTCCGGCGAGCAGCGGCTGTCGGGCTTCATGCTGTGGCAGAGCGCTCACTCGGAGTACTACTTCTGCGAGGTCTTCTGGCCCGCGTTCCGCAAGGTCGACTTCCTGCGGGCCCTGCGCGACTACACGGCACGGCACCGCCGCTACGGCACCTGACGGCACCTGACGGCGGGGGCGGCGGGTGGCCCCGAAGGGCCGGTTTTCCCGCGGTGAAACGACACGCCGAGGTGGAGCACCCGTTCGGAGTATTGCCGTAGTGCCTCGCAGGGCCTCCGCGAGGTCTTCCGGTGCGTCTTCCGTACGCCGGGGCCTCCCGCGCGCGCCGCTCGGCGGGGCGTTCCGTCGGCGCCACCGTGGCATCCGTCCCACGACGGCGAGCACCCCTCCGGCCGCAGGTCGGGGGTCCGCGGAGCCGCCGGCGGTGAGAGATGCGCCACACCCGGACACGGCCGGATGCCGTGGCGGACGTGGCCGGATTGCGCTCCGGGGGCGGGTGGGAGAACGGCCGGAGAAGCGCCGGGGACGTGCGGGCTTGGGCCAACGGCTGTCATATGCAGTCGCATAGGGCTCCACTTTCGAGGGAATAGATCCGTCAGACCGACATCCGGCCCATGGATGTCGGACAGCAGCGGATGGCACCTGGCCGTCCGCCCGGGAGGCCCTTTGCTCACGGACGTGCCGTTGTCAGCACTTGACTCAGACGGCACTGACCGCGTCGACTCGAAGGGCCGTGGTTCGGCCCTGGTGGTCGTTCCCGGCCCTGTCCCGCGCGACGCCGTCGCACCCCGACCTCTTCCGAGGGGGTTCGTCCACACGTGGTGACCAGCAAGAATCGCCGTGAGCACGACCGGCGCACATATGTACTCGACACCAGCGTGCTGCTTGCCGACCCGCATGCCCTCCTCCGCTTCGATGAGCATGAGGTGGTACTTCCGGTCGTGGTGGTGACCGAGTTGGAGGCCAAGCGCCACCACCCGGAGCTCGGCTACTTCGCCCGCCAGGCGTTGCGGCTGCTCGACGAGTACCGGGTCCGGTACGGGCGGCTGGACGCGCCCATCCCCATCGGCGAGCTGGGCGGCACCCTGCGCGTCGAGCTGAACCATTCGGACCCGGGGGTGCTGCCGGCCGGATTCAGGCTCGGCGACAACGACTCGCGCATCCTCGCGGTGGCCCGCAACCTGCAGGCCGAGGGCTACGACGTGACCGTCGTGTCCAAGGATCTGCCGCTGCGGGTCAAGGCGTCCTCCGTCGGCCTGCTGGCCGAGGAGTACCGGGCCGAGCTGGCGATCACCTCGGGCTGGACCGGTATGGAGGAGGTGGTGGTCCCGGCCGAGCAGGTGGACGAGCTCTTCCAGAGCGAGGTCGTCGATCTGCCCGAGGCGGACGGGCTGCCGGTGCACACGGGTCTGGTCCTGCAGTCCGAGCGCGGCAAGGCACTCGGCCGGGTCACGGCGGACGGACGGGTACGGCTGGTGCGCGGCGACCGGGAGGCGTTCGGCATCCACGGCCGCAGCGCCGAGCAGCGGATCGCGCTCGACCTGCTGCTCGACCCGGACGTCGGCATCGTGTCGATGGGCGGCCGGGCCGGCACCGGCAAGTCGGCGCTCGCGCTGTGCGCGGGGCTCGAGGCGGTGCTGGAGCGTCAGCAGCACCAGAAGGTCATGGTCTTCCGGCCGCTGTACGCCGTGGGCGGGCAGGAGCTCGGCTACCTGCCGGGCAGCGAGGCCGAGAAGATGAGCCCCTGGGCCCAGGCGGTCTTCGACACCCTGGGCGCGGTGACGTCCAAGGACGTCATCGAGGAGGTCGTGGCCCGCGGCATGCTGGAGGTCCTGCCCCTCACCCACATCCGCGGGCGGTCGCTGCACGACGCCTTCGTGATCGTGGACGAGGCGCAGTCCCTCGAGCGCAATGTGCTGCTGACCGTTCTGTCGCGCATCGGGCAGAATTCCCGGGTCGTGCTCACCCATGACGTCGCCCAGCGCGACAACTTGAGGGTGGGCCGGTACGACGGCGTGGTGGCCGTCGTGGAGAAGCTCAAGGGGCACCCCCTCTTCGCGCACATCACGCTGACCCGCTCCGAGCGTTCGCCGATCGCCGCGCTCGTCACGGAGATGCTGGAGGACGGGCGGACGTGACCGACCTGACCTGACCTGCCTGACCCTGTTGTCAGGGGAGTTGAGCGGTACCGCTAGGCTGCTGCGCCACAAGGGCGCAGCAGCCTAGCGGCGTCTGTGGGTGCTACCGGGTGGTACGAGAAAATTCCGTGACCCACGTGCCGTGTGAGGTTTGACACCCGACAGGGAATTGCGTTGACGCATGCGGCTAGGGCAGGCTGTCGGTTCTGTCAGGCCCTGCCCATGGCACACCCGTACCTACAGGCGTACGGAACCCCAGAATTGAACAGCGTTAGCCGTGGGCCGCCCGAGCTGAATCTGCGGACTCCCGCCACCGTGGGGGAGTCCCGCCGGGCCAGTAGCTTCTGTGACCGGTGCAGGAAGAAGCCAGTGCGAAGGGCACGATCGCGTCCGTGAGGTCACCCAACGGGCGACGCTGGAAGGAAACCGTGTGAGCCGGATCTCGGTCCGGGGATTCGCGGTGGCTTCGGCCACTGCGGTCACCACCGTGGGCGCTGTCGTCGGTGTCGCTTCCGGTAGCGAGCAGCCGGGCCTGCAGCCCGTCGCCGCCACCGACGCGACCACCGTTCTCGCGGACATACCCGCGGGACAGCAGGTTCAGCAGGCCTCGCTGACGCAGCAGGTGCAGGCGCAGACGGACGCCGCCGACGCGAGCGCGAGGAAGGCCGCCGAGGAGTCCGCGCGCAAGCAGGCGGCCAAGGACGCCGCCGCTCGCAAGGAGGCCGAGAAGCAGGCCGAGGAGGATCGGAAGCAGGAAGCCGCCTCCCGTGCCGCGGAGCGCGCCGCCCTGGTCGTGAAGGCCTCCTACTCCACCGCCGAGGTCCAGGCGATGGCGCAGGGGATCATAGGCGACTCCTCCCAGTACCAGTGCTTCTCCAACATCGTCACCCGTGAGAGCGGCTGGAACTACACCGCGACGAACGCCTCTTCCGGCGCGTACGGGCTCGTCCAGGCCCTGCCCGGCTCCAAGATGGCCTCCGCGGGCGCCGACTGGCAGACCAACCCGGGTACCCAGATCAAGTGGGGCCTCAACTACATGAACAGCCGCTACGGCAGCCCGTGCGGCGCCTGGTCGTTCTGGCAGGCGAACCACTGGTACTAGGCAATTCGCCCGGTATCTCCTCGCACCGCCACAAAGCGACGCCGAGCCCCTGACCCCTGTGCGGGGTCGGGGGCTTCGTGCGCGTACGGTGGTGCGGTCGGAAAGGCCGCGGGGGGCGGGGGACAGGGGTACATCGATGTCGGAGAAGCGCCAGTGGGGCGCAGGTCTCGCCGCGGAACTGGCCAGACTGGCCGGGCGGCTGGAGGAACAGCGCCGAGCCGCGGCCGAGAAGGCACGCGCGGAAGCGCGGGCCGAGGCCCGCCGCCAGGAGGAGGAACGGGCCGCCGCCGCCCGCCGGTACGTGCCCCGCGGCGCGGGCCCCGGCGATCCGGTCGCCCAGATCCCGTGGAGCATGCGGGTCGCCGCCGAGGTCGGCTGGCGGCTGCTGGTGCTGGCCGGCACCGTCTGGGTGCTGATGCGGGTGATCGGGACCATCCAGCTGGTGGTGCTGGCCTTCGTGGCCGCGCTGCTGATCACCGCCCTGCTCCAGCCCTTCGTGGGCCGGCTGAAGCGGCTGGGGGTGCCGCGCGGAGTGGCCACCGCCATCGTCTTCATCGGCGGCTTCGTGGTGATGGGCCTGGTCGGCTGGTTCGTGGTCTGGCAGGTCATGGAGAACATCGACAATCTCTCCAACAGCCTCCAGGACGGCATCAACGAGCTGAAGCGCTGGCTGCTGAACAGCCCGTTCCATGTCACCGATGACCAGATCAACCAGATCGCCGCGAACCTCCAGGACGCGATCGGCACCAACTCCAAGGCGCTCACCGACGCCGGACTGCAGGGCGTCACCGTCGTCGTGGAACTGCTCACCGGCATCCTGCTGGCGATGTTCAGCACGCTCTTCCTGCTCTACGACGGCGGCAACATCTGGAACTGGTGCCTCAAGCTCTTTCCCGTGGCCGCCCGCGACGGACTGGGCGGAGCGGGCCCGCGTGCCTGGCGCACCCTCACCCTCTATGTGCGCGGCACGGTGATCGTGGCGCTGATCGACGCCATATTCATCGGTATCGGCATCTACTTCCTCCGGGTGCCGATGGCGGTGCCGCTCGCCGTCATCATCTTCCTGGCGGCGTTCGTGCCGCTGGTGGGGGCGGTGGCCTCGGGCACGATCGCGATGGTCGTCGCGCTGGTGACGCAGGGGCCGTTCACCGCGCTGATGGTGCTGGTCGTCGTGCTGGCGGTGCAGCAGATCGAGGGCCACATCCTGCAGCCGTTCATCCTCGGCCGGGCCGTGCGGGTGCACCCGCTGGGCGTGATCCTCTCCGTCGCCGCCGGATCGCTCATCGCGGGGATCGGCGGCGCGGTCGTCGCCGTGCCCCTGGTCGCGGTCACCAACACCGTCGTGGTCTACCTGCGCGCCAACTCCCGGGAGGCGCTGCTGCGATCCGCCGAGGCGGAGGCCGAGGCCGGGTCCGGGTCCGGCCCGCAGGGTGCCACCGCCGTGGCGACCGTCCCCGTGGCGGCGCCCGGACGTCCCGACGCCGCCCCGGAACAGGGCGTCTGAGCCGCCTTCTGCGGACAGCCGACGGGCCCGGCCCCCGTGAGGGTGGCCGGGCCCGTGGAGCGTGCGTCAGGCGCCGGCGAGGACCGCTTCGGCGTCCAGCGTCGTGGCGACCGCCTGCACGACCGCGGCGATCTTGAACGCCTCCTGGACCGTCTCGCGCTCGACACCCGCCGCGCGGAGCACCTGCTCGTGGGAGTCCAGGCACATCCCGCAGCCGTTGATCGCCGAGACCGCCAGCGACCACAGCTCGAAGTCGGTCTTCTCGACGCCCGGGTTGCCGATGACGTTCATCCGCAGGCCGGCCCGCAGGTTGCCGTACTCCGGATCGGACAGCAGGTGCCGGGTCCGGTAGTAGACGTTGTTCATCGCCATGACGGCCGCGGCGGCCTTGGCCGCCTGGTACGCCTCGGGCGCGAGGTTCTCGCGGGCCTCCGGCTCCAGCGCGCGCAGCACGATGGCGGAGCGCGAGGCGATGGCGGTGGCCAGCACCGTGCCCCACACCTGCCGGCGCGTCAGCAGGCCCGTGTCCTCGGCGTTGCCGATCACGGAGCCCAGGTTGAGCTTGAGGTCCTTGGCGTAGTCCGGCAGCGCGGACTTGAGCTCATCGAGCGCCATGGTCACTCACCGGCCAGCAGCTTGACGACGTCGAGGGTCTCGTCGCCCTTCTTCCAGTTGCAGGGGCACAGCTCGTCGGTCTGCAGCGCGTCGAGGACCCGCAGGACCTCCTTGGGGTTACGGCCCACGGAACCGGCGGTCACCATGACGAACTGGATCTCGTTGTCCGGGTCCACGATGAAGGTGGCGCGCTGGGCGACGCCGTCCTCGCCGAGGATGCCGAGGTCGGTGCAGAGCTCGCGCTTGATGTCCGACAGCATCGGGAACGGCAGGTCGCGCAGGTCGTCGTGGTCCTTGCGCCAGGCGTGGTGCACGAACTCGGAGTCGACGGAGAAGCCGAGGATCTGCGCGTCGCGGTCGGCGAACTCCTCGTTCAGCTTGCCGAACGCCGCGATCTCCGTCGGGCAGACGAAGGTGAAGTCCTTCGGCCACGCGAAGTAGACCTTCCACTTGCCCTCGTACGACTTGTGGTCGATCTGGGCGAAGGCCTTCTCGGGGTCGAGGTCGACACAAGCGGTCAGTTCGAACGCGGGGAACTTGTCACCGACGGTGAGCACGCGCACTCCTTGTGAGGGGTCGGGAGCCGTTCACGGGGTGGCCGCACGGTCCCACGGGTTGGTCGCGCCCACCCTGTCACGTGCGCATTGATCAGTGAAATCGCTCCGACGGGACACTTTGATCGGATATGGTTATCGCCGGTTGAGGTCCCCGATGTGGCTGCGCAGAGTGACAGCCGGCAGCGGGGCGCCGACGCCCGGAATTCGTTCCGCCTCGGCCGCGAGGCGGCCCGCCGGTGCCGGGCGAACCCCGGTGATTCCGGCGGGCTCCGGCCGGAACAACCTCGTCCGCTTGCGCGGCTAAACTGTGCGGCCGTTGATCGGAGGCGGTTATCAGCAGTCAGCGCGCGACCCGGCGCCAGCCCAGTCTGTCCCAGTTGCGGGCCTTCGCGGCCGTCGCGGAGCACCTGCACTTCCGGGACGCGGCCGCCGCGATCGGCACGAGCCAGCCCGCCCTGTCGGGCGCGCTGGCCGCGCTGGAGGAGGCGCTCGGCGTGGTGCTGGTCGAGCGCACCACCCGCAAGGTGCTGCTGACCTCGGCGGGGGAGCGGGTCGCGGTGCGGGCGCGGGCGGTGCTGGAGGCGGTCGGCGACCTGCAGGACGAGGCGGAGGCGGCGCGGGCGCCGTTCACGGGCGTGCTGCGGCTCGGGGTGATCCCGACCGTCGCCCCCTACCTCCTGCCGACCGTGCTCCGGCTGGTGCACGGCACGTACCCCGACCTGGATCCGCAGGTGCACGAGGAGCAGACCGCGTCGCTGCTGGAGGGCCTGGCGGCCGGGCGGCTGGACCTGCTGCTGCTCGCGGTGCCCCTGGCCGCGCCCGGCGTGGTCGAACTGCCGCTCTTCGACGAGGACTTCGTCCTGGTGACACCCGGCGACCACTGGCTGGCCGGACGCGCGGACCTGCCGCGCGAGGCGCTGCGCGAGCTGGATCTGCTGCTGCTGGACGAGGGGCACTGCCTGCGCGACCAGGCGCTCGACGTGTGCCGCGAGGCCGGCCGCACGCAGGGCGCGATCGCCACGACCAGCGCGGCCGGACTGTCCACGCTGGTGCAGCTGGTGGCCGGCGGACTCGGGGTGACGCTGCTGCCGCGCACGGCGGTGACGGTGGAGACCGGGCGCAGCGCGGACCTCGCGACGTGCTATTTCGCGCACCCGGCGCCGTCGCGGCGGATCGCCCTGGCCATGCGCGCGGGCACCGCGCGCGCGGAGGAGTTCGAGGCGTTCGCCTCCGCGCTGCGCGGTGCCCTGGGACCGCTGCCGGTGCGGTTCGCCCGCTGAACCGCACCGGCCTGGCGTCACTACTCCGTGCGCAGGCCGTCGGGACGCATCATGCGCCACAGCGGCGGCAGGCTGAGCAGGGTCACCAGCAGGACGACCCCCGCGGCGATGCCGCTCATCGTGGCGACGCTGCCCCAGGCGAAGTGCAGTGGCGCGCCGACCATCTTCAGCAGGGCCGCGCCGAGGCCGGCACCGCCGATGACGGCCAGGACGAGGCCGAGCGCGACCGGGAGCGCGGTCTGCCAGAGCACGGACAGTCCGAGCACCGAGCGCCGGGTGCCGAAGGCGACCAGGACCGCCAGCAGCTTCCTGCGCTCGCGCAGTTGCTCCAGCATCGAGACGAGCAGGCTCGCGCCGATCAGGGCCAGGGTGGCGGCGGCGCCGACGAGCAGGCCGCGCCGGATCGTGGCGAACTTCCGGTCCTCGTTGGTGCCCTGGAGCTGGTAGATGTCACCGAACGGATCGAGGCGCACCGCGGTGTTGCGGGCCTGCTCGACGGCGTCGGGCGCGTGCGGGTCGGTCCGCAGCAGGACCTTGACGTCCGGGCTGTGCAGCAGTGCCACGTCCAGGGCTCGCGGGGTGGCGAGCACGCCCCACTCCTGGTTGCCGTCCGGGGAGATGCGCGAGGCCACCCGGTGGGCGCCGGCCGGCACGGTCCACAGGTGCGGCGTGCCGGTGTAGTGGTCCTCCATCGGCATGTTGAGGTCGATCGCGTGCCCCGGCCGCACGACCGCGTCGACGTCGCCGTAGCCGTACGGGTCGTCCGCGAAGAACACGTCGCCGTCCGCGCAGCCGCGGCCGGTGTCCGCCAGTTCGCCCAGCGTGGCGCAGTCGGCCACCAGGACGGGCACCGACGGCAGGTCGGCCGTGGACTTCTTGGTGGAGGCGTTCGCCGGCACGGCGTAGGAGGAGACGACGCCGAGGGCGGCGCGCACTCCCGGGGTGGCGGCGAAGGCCTGCTCGGCCCGGTGGGCCTCGGCTCCCGTGCTGACCTGCGTGGTGGCGACCAGCTGGGCCCGGCGCGGGTCCTTGCCGCTGTCGGTGACGAAGTCGCTCTGCACTCCGGTGAACAGGGTCTGCAGGGCGATCGCCCCGGCCACCGCGGCCGTCACGCCGCTGACCATGCGGGCCGAGGCACTGCTGTTGAGCTGGATCCGGCGGGTGGCCAGCTGCCAGGGCACCGGGCCGCCGCGCAGCCGGCCGACGACCGACTCGACCACCCAGGGCAGCAGGGCGGTCAGCCCCACGAGGAGCAGGACCGTGCCGGCGGCCACCTGGTACGCGTTGACGTTGCTGTCGTTGTCGATCGCACCGAACAGCGGGGCCAGCAGCCCGACGCCGGCCAGCGGGATCAGCAGCCGCCACCACAGCCGGCGGCGGCGCGCGGTGGCGTTGCGGACGACACCGAGCGGCTCGACCGCGATGCCGCGCATGGCCAGCAGCGTCACGGCGACCGCGGCGGCCGGCACGGCGAGGGCGATGAGCAGGGCGAGCCCGGCGCCGGGGGTGATGTCGGAGGGGTAGACGCTGATGTCGTACAGCGTCACGTCGTCCGCGAACTGCCGGGTGACCAGGAACAGCACGGCGCCGACGGCCAGTCCGAGCAGTGAGCCGAACATGGCCTCGCCCGCCGCGACCCGGCGGGTCATCCTGCTGTCCGCGCCCACCAGCCGCAGCGCGGCCAGCCGGCGGTCGCGGCGCTCGCCGCCGAAGCGGACGGCGCTGCCGATGAAGACCGCCACGGGCAGCAGCAGCACCACGAAGATGATGATCACCAGCAGCGAGAGGACCCCGCCGAGCGGCTCCGACTTGATGGTGCCGTGTCCGAAGTGCGGGATGCGGGTGGCGTTGCCGGTGCCCGCGTTCTCGCCGGTGCCCCGGGCGACGAGCTTGTCGCTGCCCGCGTAGTAGGCGAGTTCGGCCGGGCCGACCAGGCCCTTGTCGCCGATGGTGCCGGTGATCCGGTAGTCCAGGCGGTCACGCAGCAGCTTGCTGCCGGGCTTGTCGAGCAGCCGCTTGAGGGCGGGGGAGACCACCATCTCGCCGTTGGCGGGCATCGCCTTGACGCCCGGCGGCAGGACCGGCCGGTCGCCGTCGGCCTTCAGGAGCAGGCCCCGGATGTCGTCGTCGTGGAAGGTGGTGTTCGCCTCGGCGTACAGCACGGTGCTCGCGGTGACCTTGGGCGGGTCGTTGAACCAGGAGTAGTCCCGGTCGTAGCCGCGGTCGTTGCGGGCGCCCAGCATGGCCGGGACGGAGGCGGCCACCAGCAGCAGTGCCACCCCGAGGCCGACGCCGACCGCGGTGAGCAGTGTGCGGGTCCAGCCCTCGCGGCCGCCGGTGGTGGCGAAGCGGAATCCCAGGCCCACGTCGCGGACCCAGCCGGACAGGAGGCCGCCCCGGGGGGTGCCGCCTCGCGCGGTTGACTCGGCGCTCATGCCACCCGCTCCATGTCGCGCGACTTGCCGTCCCGTACGACGACCTCGCGGTCGGAGTAGGCGGCGACGCGCGCCTCGTGGGTGACCAGGACGACGGCGGCGTTGGTGTCCCGGGCCGCGTCGGTCAGCAGGCGCATCACCCGCTCGCCGTTGAGCGAGTCCAGGGCGCCGGTCGGCTCGTCGGCGAAGACCACCCGCGGGCCGGTGACCAGCGCGCGGGCCACCGCGACCCGCTGGCCCTGGCCGCCGGAGACCTCGCCGGGCCGCTTGCCGCCCAGGTCGTCGACCTCCAGCCGGGCCATCCACTCCGTGGCGCGAGCCTCGGCCTCCTTGCGCTTGACGCCGTTCAGCCGCAGCGGCAGCGCCACGTTCTCCACGCAGGTCAGCTCGGGCACGAGCTGACCGAACTGGAAGACGAAGCCGAACTCGCCGCGCCGCAGGGCGCTGCGCTCGGCATCGCTCATCGCGGTCAGGTCCTGTCCCCGGTAGAGCACCTGGCCGGAGTCCGGTCGCACGATGCCCGCCAGGCAGTGCAGCAGCGTCGACTTGCCGGAGCCCGACGGCCCCATCACGGCGACGACCTCGCCGGCGCGTATGGCGAAGTCGGCGCCGTCCAGGGCCGGGGTGGGTCCGTACGCCTTGTGCAGGTCGACGGCCTCCAGCAAACGGTCCGTGGTGGTCATGCCGTTACCTCCGCCGCGAGTCGGTCCAGTCGTGCCGTGGTGAGTTCCAGCCACCGGAGGTCCGCCTCGAGGTGGAACAGGGCGTGGTCGCAGACCAGCTGGTCCGCGAAGTCGCCGTCGCGCTTGCGCACGGTCAGCTCCCGCATCAGGCGCAGGTGCTCAGAGCGCTGCGTGTCGAGCAGGTCGGCGGCGCTGCGACCGGTCAGCAGCGCGAGGACGACCTTGGTGTACAGGGTGCTCTGCAGGTAGGGCTCGGGCTTCTCCGGCGCGGTGAGCCACTTGTCGACGTCGGTGATCCCGGCGTCGGTGATCGCGTACCGCTTGCGCTCCGGGCCGCCGCCGGGCTCGATGCCGTCGACCTCGACGAGCCCGTTCTTCAGCAGCCGCGCCATGGTCGAGTAGACCTGGCCGTAGTGCAGCGGGCGGTCGTGACCGAACTTGTCGTCGAATTCCCGCTTCAGGTCGTAGCCGTGTCGGGGGCCGGACTCCAGGAGCCCGAGCAGGGTGTGGCCGATGCTCATGCGGAGGACTCTACATGACGCGTATACCTACAGTGTATAGATCTTGTGCATAGTGACGAGGGTGTGACAGAACCCCTCCTGACCTGGGATTTCCGGTGCACGCAGACACGATGCAGCCCCGGGGCACGGACGGACATCACGTGCGCCGGGGCTGCGATCAGGAGGAGGTCACAAGCCGTTGACGTTGGCGGCGATGCGGTCGCCGACCTCCTTGTCGATGTTGCGCCAGTACTGCACGGCGCGCTCCAGGACGGGGGCGCTGACCCCGTTCTTCAGATGCCCGGAGACATTGGAGACCAGCCGGTCGCGGGCGGCGTCGTCCAGGACCTGCCGGACCATCGTCCCGGCCTGCCCGAAGTCGTCGTCCTCGCGGTGCAGCTTGTAGGGCTCGTGCACCATGTTGCCCGCGACCTCCCAGCCGGCCGGCTCGCCGAAGCGCTGGATGTCGGCCTCGGGACCGCCGAAGGAGTTCGGCGCGTACGGCGCGGCCGTGCGCGACGGCTCGTAGCGCATCGGGCCGTCCTTGGCGTACGAGCGCACCTCGGTGTGCGGGCGGTTCGGCGGCAGCTGCGCGTAGTTCGGGCCGATCCGGTAGCGGTGGGTGTCCGCGTACGAGAACAGCCGGCCGAGGAGCATCTTGTCCGGTGAGGGGCCGATGCCGGGCACCATGTTGCTGGGCTCGAACGCGGCCTGCTCGATGTGGATGAAGTAGTCCTCGGGGTTCTTGTTCAGGGTCATCCGGCCGACCTCGATCAGCGGGTAGTCGCCGTGCGGCCACACCTTGGTGAGGTCGAAGGGGTTGAACCGGTAGTCCGCCGCGTCGTCGAACGGCATGATCTGCATGTACAGCGTCCACGAGGGGTGATCGCCGCGCTCGATGGCCTGGTGCAGGTCACGGCGGTGCAGATCGCCGTCGGCGCCCGCGTAGTGGTCGGCCTCCTCCTGGGTGAGGAAGTCGATCCCCTGGTCGGTCTTGAAGTGGTACTTGACCCAGAACCGCTCACCGCCGGCGTTGACCCACATGTAGGTGTGGGAGCTGTAGCCGTTCATGTGGCGGTACGACTTCGGCACGCCGCGGTCGCCCATCAGCCATGTGACCTGGTGCGCCGACTCGGGGGACAGCGTCCAGAAGTCCCACTGCATGTTGTTGTCGCGCAGTGAACTGTCCCGGCGGCGCTTCTGGCTGCGGATGAAGTCCTGGAACTTCATCGAGTCGCGCACGAAGAAGACCGGCGTGTTGTTGCCGACCATGTCGTAGTTGCCGTACTCGGTGTAGAACTTCAGCGCGAAGCCGCGCGGGTCGCGCCAGGTGTCGGGGCTGCCCATCTCGCCGGCCACCGTCGAGAAGCGGGCCAGCATCTCCGTCCGCCGTCCCGGCTGGAAGAGGTCGGCCTTGGTGAACTGACTGACGTCGTTCGTCACCTCGAAGACGCCGTACGCGCCCGAACCCTTGGCGTGCACCACGCGCTCGGGAACCCGCTCGCGGTTGAACTGCGCCATCTTCTCGATCAGGTAGTGGTCCTGGAGGAGGATGGGGCCGTCCGAGCCCACCGTGAGCGAATGCGCATCGCTCTCCACCGGAATCCCGGCGTTGTTGGTGGTGTAGGGGGTGCTCATGTGAATGTGTCCTCCCGTCGATCTTCGGAAGAGTCCGTCGGGGGCTCCTGGTCGCTAACGACCACACAAACACTGAATCACCGGCTCGGCACGCCGGGCAATGGCTTCCGGCGATCGTTCTGGACAAAGTCCAAAGATGAATCCTGTACGGACACGGAGCGTCTAGGGGTGGGAACCGCCCGGAATGCCCATTTCGAACCAGACCACCTTCCCGGCGCTCAGCCGGGTCGCTCCCCACCGCTGGGCCATCCGGTTGACCAGGTACAGCCCGCGGCCGCCCTCGTCCTGCGGCTGGGCATGGCGCATCCGCGGCAGCGTCGGGGCGTCGTCGCCCACCTCGCAGCGCAGCACGTCGGTGCGGAGCAGCCGCAGCGTGATGGGCCGTTCGGCGTACCGCACCGCGTTGGTGACCACCTCGCTGACCAGCAGCTCGGTCGCCTCCGTCAGCGGCTCCAGGTCCCAGCGGCTGAGCGCCTGGCGCACCAGCCGCCGGGCTCGGCCCGCGGTCTGGGCGCGCGGCTCGAGGAACCAGTACGCCACGTCGCGCGGCGCGATGCCGTCGAACCGGGCGGCGAGCAGCGCGATGTCGTCGTCCCGGTCGCCCGGACCGACGATCTCCAGCACCTCGTCGCACAACGGCTCCAGCGGCGGCGGGCACATCACCGCCGAGGCCGTGTGCAGCCGCTCGCGCAGCATCTCGATGCCGCCCCACACGTCGCGCGCGCGGGACTCCACCAGGCCGTCGGTGTACAGCAGCAGCGTCGCCCCGGCCGGGGCCGGCAGCTCGACCGCCTCGAAGGGCACCCCGCCCACGCCGATCGGCGCGCCCGGCGGTACACGCAGCACCTCGGCCAGCCCGTCGGCGTGCAGCAGCACCGGCGGCGGATGGCCGGCGTTGGCGATGGTCACCCGGTGCGCGATCGGGTCGTAGACCGCGTAGATACAGGTGGCCATGCGGTCCTGGCCGAGCCGCTGGGCCTGCTCGTCCAGGTGGTAGAGGACCTCCTGCGGCGACAGGTCCAGGCCCGCCAGGGTCTGCACGGTGGTCCGCAGCTGACCCATGATCGCCGCCGAGGTCATGGAGTGGCCCATGACGTCGCCGACGACCAGCGCCACCCGGCTGCCGGGCAGCGGGATCGCGTCGTACCAGTCGCCGCCCACCCGGGCGGACTCGGCGGCCGGCAGGTAGCGGCTGGCGAGCCGCACCCCGGTGGGCTCCGGCAGGGAGTCCGGCAGCATCTCGCGTTGGAGGGAGTCGGCGATCGACGCCTCGCGGTCGTAGAGCACCGCCTTGTCCACGCCGAGCGCCGTGTGGGTGGCCAGTTGCGCGGCCACCAGCAGGTCGTCGGGGTCGAAGGCGGCCCGCTCGGGGCGGCGCAGCAGCACGGTCGCGCCGATCACCCGGCGGCGGCCGCGCAGCGGGGCCAGGATGGCGCGCCGGCCGGTCGGGAGGTCTAACGTGTCGGAGCCCGCGTCGGGGCAGCCGCCCACCAGTTCGAGGAGCGCGGCCGAGGCCTGCGGACTGTCGGAGAACACCGGGCGCACACCACGCAGCACCTCCGCCAGCGGCCCGTCCAGTGCCACGTTCACGACCTCGGCGGCCGCGCCGTACTGGCCCTCGGTGGAGGGGACCACCGGCATCAGCAGGCCCTCGACGGGCTGCTCGGTGTCGTCCGGCACGCGGTCGGTGCGGCGCAGCCGCAGCACGAGCGGGCCCGAGGGGCGCTCGTCGCCGACCGGCAGCGGGTCGCGCAGATAGACCAGGATCGCGTCGGCGAAGGCCGGCACCGTGGAGCGGCACAGGCCCAGCACGATCTCGTCCAGGTCCAGGCCGCGGGCGATGCGGCGGGTGGCCGCGCCGACGTAGCGCAGCCGCTCGGCCTCGGCCTGACCGGCCCGGCCGCGGTTCTGCGGGCCGACCTTCTTCAGCGGGCGGCCGGTGGTGGAGTCGTCGTCGACCGGGTGGCCGTCCGGCCGGCCGCCGGGGCCGCCGTGCCGGCCGCCCGAGCGCGCGGCGGGAACCCCGTTGTCCGGCATCCGCGCACGGGTGCGCGGCTCGCCGCCCTCGGGCTGCGCCGGACCGGGGGCGCCGGGCGTGCCCGGGGTGCTGCCGCCGGCGGCGGAGGCGCGGCGGCCGGGCTCGACCGGGGCGGCCATGGCGGTGGCCGCCCGCTGGTCGTGCGTGGAGGGGCGGTCCCACGGCTGGCCGGCGGGCCCGTCACCGGGGGAGCCGGGCGAGCCGGGGGAGCGCAGATGCGCGGACTGAGGGGCCCGGGCGCCGTCGGCGGCCGTGCCCGCGATCGTGTGCTGGACAACGGCGGCGCCCTCGCCCGCCACCACGCGGGCGGCCTGACGGTCTCTCACCTCGGCGGCTCTGCGGTCGGGCCGGGTGCCGCGGGTGCCTCGGCGGCCGGTCCGGCCGGTCTTGGCGGGGGCGCCGGCCTCACCGCCGGACTGCCGCTGGGCGGGGGGTACGGGCTGCAGGGACGAGGTGCCGGGGTCGGCTCCGGCCGTGCCGGGGGCCGTGCGCTTGGCCGCGCCCCCGGACCCGCCGCGCCGGGGCCGCCGGGGGCGGCCCGAGGCCGGGGCGGCCGGGGCGGAGGAGGGGACGGGTGCCTGGTGCTGTGCGGGCTGCGCCGTGCCGGACGCGGCCGTGGCGGTGTCGCCGGCCGCCGCGGCGTCCGGGGGAAGCCGGTAACCGGTCCGCGGATCCGGGACCGGTTCGGGGTCGCCCGGACGTGCCGGGCCGGCCGCTGTCGCCTGGGCGGCGGCCTGCTCAGAAATGCGCTCCGTGCTCACGCTGGTCGTTCCATCCGGTCGGGTGCGTCACGTGCGGGGCACGTGGCGGGGCGGCCGCGTCAGGCGGGTCGGCGGCAGTGCAGGAAGAGTTGCTCCTCCGGCGGCACTTCTGTGGTGTGCGGCGCGTAGGCGTACGACTCCTCCCTCAGGACCTCGAATCCTGCGTCGGCCACCACCTGGCGCAAATCGTCCCGTAGATAACCCGATACCCGGATGGTGTTACCAAGGAACGGAATCGGAAAGTCATCCACATCGGCTTCTACCATCGAAAGAGTGAACAGCCCGCCGGGGACGAGTAGATCGCGCACGGCCCGCAGGGCCAGCGGAATCTCGGCGCGGGAGAGCATCAGCAGCGAGAAGAAGGCGGTGACGGCTTCGAAGCGTCCCAGGTCGTGCCTGCCGTGGCGGCCGAAGGGGCCGCCGGGCCGCAGATCGGCGATGTCGGCCTGGTGGAAGGTGGCCGGCGGCACGTACTGACGGGCCAGCGACAGCATCACGGGGGAGAGGTCGATTCCGGTCACCTCGTGCCCGGCGTCGGAGAGCTGACGGCAGGTCGGCAGTCCGGTGCCGCATCCCAGGTCCAGCACGCGGGAGCCGGCCGGCAGCTGGGTCAGGAGCCACTCGCCGGCCGCGAGCTGACCCTCCTTGTGCGGGAAGGCCTCGTCGTAGCGGTCGCCTATGGCGTCGAAGGCCTCCGCCTGCCCGGTGCGGTCCAGCTGTATGTCCTCGTAGCCGCCGACTCCCACAGCCTGGGCCTCCCGTGATGACCTGCGTGACGTAGCGTCAAACTCTAGTGTGAGCCTGTGATTTGTGCAGCACTATGAGGCACGATCTTACGGTTGGGGCTGGGGGGCCCGGCAAGACTCACGCGGTCACCTTGCCGGACGGTCCCAGTCAACCGGAAGAGCCGGTACCGGCCACGCCGGATTCGGACGCCAGTGCTGCCAGCCCTCGTCGAAGGGGTGGCCCCACTCCCCGATGACACCCACCGCGCGCCGCCCGGCCTCGCGCACCCGCTCCGCCGTCGCGGCGGACATCAGGCCCGCGACCTGCGCCTGCTCGAACTCGTCCTCGTCCCGCCAGTGCCAGCCGCGGTCCGGGTCGACGTGGATGTCCAGGAAGTGGTCCTCGGAGTCCACGCCGCCCGACCAGCGGCGGCGCGGCTCCTCCAGGTTCACGTACCAGTTCTTGAAGAGCCAGCCCCGCTCCCAGAACAGCCACACCGACCACGGCTCCCCGGGGCGGGCCAGCTTCAGCACACCGGTGCCCCACCAGCGGTCGACACTCGTGGTGCGCGGCTTGAGGTAGCGCGTCTCCAGCGGCTCCTCGTGGATCGGCGTGCCGTCGGCGAGCACCGGCCGGACGCACTCGGTGCCCGGCGCCATCCAGACCGCCAGCAGCTCCGCGTCGTCGCGCACCACGGTCACCGGACGGCAGATGTGCACCCGGTCCGTCGCGTTGCCGCGGTAGCGCCACAGCACCTGATCGCCGGGCGACCAGTGGTGCTCGCCGTCGCCGTGCTCCGTACCCGGGTGAAGAAGGATGTCCGCCGTCATGGCGAGATCTTACGGACGACGTGTCACGGCGGCGTCACTTCTGCGCCGAGCCTTCGTCACGCGCGGTCGCGAAGAGTCACCGCGCGGACGGATTTCGTCACGGCCGGGTCATGCGCAGCACGTCCAGTGCCTCGTCCAGCTGCTCCAGGGTCAGCAGGCCCCGCTCGACGTAGCCGGAGTCCAGCACCACCTGACGGATCGTCCGGCGCTCGGCCAGCGCCCGCTTGGCGACCTTGGCGGCCTCCTCGTAGCCGATGTACCGGTTGAGCGGTGTGACGACGGAGGGGGAGGACTCGGCGTACTCGCGGGCGCGCTCGACGTTGGCCGTGATGCCGTCGACGGTGCGGTCGGCGAGCAGCCGGGAGACATTGGCGAGCAGCCGCACCGACTCCAGGACGTTCTTGGCGATCACCGGGAGCATCACGTTGAGCTCGAAGTTCCCGGCCGCGCCGGCCGCGGCGATGGTCGCGTCATTGCCCGTGACCTGGGCGGCCACCATCAGCACCGCCTCCGGGATGACCGGGTTGACCTTGCCCGGCATGATCGAGGAGCCGGGCTGGAGGTCGGGCAGGGCGATCTCGGCGAGGCCCGTGCGCGGGCCGGAGGCCATCCAGCGCAGGTCGTTGGAGATCTTGGTCAGCCCGACCGCGATCGTGCGCAGCTGGCCGGAGGTCTCCACGATGCCGTCGCGCGCGCCCTGCGCCTCGAAGTGGTCGCGCGCCTCGGTGAGCGGCAGGCCGGTGGCCCGCGCCACCTCCGCGATCACCGCGGCCGAGAAGCCGGCCGGGGTGTTGATCCCGGTGCCGACGGCCGTCCCGCCGAGCGGCAGCTCCGCCAGCCGTGGCAGCGACGCGCGCAGCCGCTCCACGCCGTAGCGCACCTGGGCGGCGTAGCCGCCGAACTCCTGGCCGAGGGTGACCGGCGTCGCGTCCATCAGATGCGTACGGCCGGACTTCACCACGTCCGCGAACTCGGCGGACTTGCGCTCCAGTGCCGCCGCCAGGTGCTCCAGCGCCGGGATCAGGTCGCCGGTCACGGCGGCGGTCGCGGCGATGTGGATGGAGGAGGGGAAGACGTCGTTGGAGGACTGGCTGGCGTTGACGTGGTCGTTGGGGTGCACGTCGCGGCCGAGCCGCTCGCTCGCCAGGGTCGCGATCACCTCGTTGGTGTTCATGTTGGACGAGGTGCCCGAGCCGGTCTGGAACACGTCGATCGGGAAGTGCTCGTCCCAGCGCCCGTCGGCGACCTCCGCGGCCGCCTCCTGGACCGCCTCGGCGACGTCCTTGTCCAGCACGCCGAGCTCCGCGTTGACCTTGGCCGCGGCCGCCTTGATCCGGGCGAGCGCCGCGATGTGGGCGCGCTCCAGCCGCTGCCCGCTGATCGGGAAGTTCTCCACCGCCCGCTGCGTCTGGGCGCGCCACTTGGCGTGGGCGGGAACGCGCACCTGGCCCATGGAGTCGTGTTCGATCCGGTAGTCGGCCGCACCCTGCTCGGACATCGCTGGAGTTCCTTCCCTCGGGACGGTTCCCAGCGTCCCACCGGCGCCGGGAGGTACTGGTGAGTAGGACAGTGGCGCGGCGCGATTCATTCCTCCCGCCGCCCCGGGGGCACACGTACCCGGGCGGCGCCGGAACACCTCCGCCCCCGGCACGAGGGCGCCGGGGGCGGAGAGGTTACGCGTGCAGCCTCAGGCGCCCGGACGCAGCGGGATGCTGGTGAACGTGGGCGCCGGCGCGGGATCGGTGAAGAAGTCGTTGCCCTTGTCGTCCACGACGATGAAGGCCGGGAAGTCCTCGACCTCGATCTTCCAGACCGCCTCCATGCCGAGCTCGGCGTACTCCACGACCTCGACCTTCTTGATGCAGTCCTGCGCCAGACGCGCCGCCGGGCCGCCGATCGAGCCGAGGTAGAAGCCGCCGTGGGCGGCGCACGCCGCGGTGACCTGCTGGGAGCGGTTGCCCTTGGCGAGCATGACCTTGGAGCCGCCCGCCGCCTGGAACTGCTCGACGTAGGAGTCCATGCGGCCGGCCGTCGTCGGGCCGAAGGAACCGGAGGCGTAGCCCTCGGGGGTCTTGGCCGGGCCCGCGTAGTAGACCGGGTGGTCGCGCAGGTACTGCGGCATCTCCTCGCCCGCGTCCAGCCGCTCCTTGATCTTCGCGTGCGCGATGTCACGGGCGACGACCAGCGGGCCGGTCAGCGACAGCCGGGTCTTGACCGGGTACTTGGACAGCTCCGCCAGCACCTCGTCCATCGGCCGGTTGAGGTCGACGCGCACGACGTCCTCGTCCGACAGGTGGTCGTCGGTGGTCTCCGGCAGGTACCTGGCCGGGTCGGTCTCCAGCTGCTCCAGGAAGACGCCCTCGGCGGTGATCTTCGCGACGGCCTGGCGGTCGGCGGAGCAGGAGACGGCGATGGCGACCGGCAGGGAGGCGCCGTGCCGGGGCAGCCGCACCACGCGGACGTCGTGGCAGAAGTACTTGCCGCCGAACTGCGCGCCGATGCCGATCTTCTGCGTGAGCTCGAAGACCTTCTCCTCCAGCTCCTTGTCCCGGAAGCCGTGCCCGGTGGGCGAGCCCTCGGCCGGGAGCTCGTCCAGGTAGTGCGCGGAGGCGTACTTCGCGGTCTTCAGCGCGAACTCGGCGGAGGTGCCGCCGACGACGATCGCGAGGTGGTACGGCGGGCAGGCGGCCGTGCCGAGCGAACGGATCTTCTCCTCCAGGAACTTCATCATGGAGGCCTCGTTCAGGACCGCCTTGGTCTCCTGGTAGAGGAAGGACTTGTTGGCCGAGCCGCCGCCCTTGGCCATGAAGAGGAACTTGTAGGCGCCGCCGTCGGTCGCGTACAGCTCGATCTGGGCCGGCAGGTTGGAGCCGGTGTTCTTCTCCTCCCACATGGTGATCGGGGCCATCTGGGAGTAGCGCAGGTTGAGTTTGGTGTAGGCGTCGAAGATGCCGTGCGACAGGGCTTCCTCGTCGCCGCCCTGCGTGAGCACGTTCTGGCCGCGCTTGCCCATCACGATCGCGGTGCCGGTGTCCTGGCACATCGGCAGCACGCCGGCCGCGGCGATGTTGGCGTTCTTCAGCAGGTCCAGGGCGACGAAGCGGTCGTTGGGGGACGCCTCGGGGTCGTCGAGGATGCGGCGCAGCTGGGAGAGGTGCGCGGGGCGCAGGTAGTGGGAGATGTCGTGCATGGCCTCGGCGGCGAGCGTGCGCAGCGCCTCCGGCTCCACCTTGAGGAAGGTCCGGCCGTCGGCCTCGAAGGTGCTGACGCCCTCGGAGGTGACCAGGCGGTACGGAGTGGTGTCCTCACCGAGGGGGAGCAAGTCGGTATAGGCGAAATCTGGGTGGGCCGGGCGGGACGAGGCGGGCATTTATGGACATCCTCACTGCGCTGCGTCGTAGAAGCCCGACAAGCGTAGAACGAGTGCGGGCCGCCGGGGGTGTGAGGTGACCCTCACTGGCGGGGACGGGGGCCTAGTCGCGATCTATCGCGTTTGTGTACCGTAGTCGCGTGGATGAGTCCTCGCTCCGGAAGCGTGAGCAGCAGCCCTTGAGTCCCCCTGTCGCCGAAGTCGATATCCGCGCGTCCGACGCGGACCGCGACCGGGTGGCCGACATTCTTCGTGACGCCCTGGCGGAGGGGCGTCTGACCACCGAGGAGCACTCGGAGCGGCTGGACGGCGTGTACGCGGCGAAGACCGTGGGCGAACTGGAGCCCTTCGTGCGGGACCTGCCGGTCCCCACGTCGGCGACCGCCCCGGCCCATGCCCCGGCGCCGCACTGGGTCCCCGACCACTCCGGGGAGAACCCCAACCTCGTCGGCATCCTCGGCGGCGCCGAGCGCAAGGGCCGCTGGCGCGTGGGGTCGAAGATCAACGCGGTCGCCATCATGGGCGGCGTGGTGATCGACCTCACGGAAGCGACCTTCACCGCGCCGGAGGTCGTCATCAACTGCACCGCCATCATGGGCGGGATCGAGATCAAGGTGCCGGAGAACGTCACGCTGCGCGGCGGTGGCGTCGTGGGCATCATGGGCGGCTCCGACGTCCAGGCGTACGAGGCTCCCGAGCCCGGTGCCCCGGTCATCAAGGTGCAGGGCCTGGCCTTCTGGGGCGGTGTGGAGGCCAAGCCGCGGCGCGGCAAGCGGGTCACGAGGAAGGACGGCCGCCCCGAGCTGGACTACTGACGGACCGTCACTCCGTCCCTTCTCCGGCCGGCGGTGCGCGGTGCGGCCCGCACCGCGCGTCGCCGACGTCCGGCCGGCCCCAAGAAGCCCGGTGGCGACCGCGGTTGCCACCGGGCTTCTTGATGGCCGGCGGCGCACCGTCCGGCACGGGCAGCGCACGCGCGGGCGTACGACCCTCCGGACACGGTGCGCATGAACGCGCGCACAGCGGGTAGGGCATGGGGACACGTCGCTCGCCGCCGGACCCTCCACGTCGACAACCCCGTGCCGACGCAGCGGGAAGGGCAGCGACGGGCAAGGGTGACACCAAGCCGAGCCGTCGTCAGGAGTATCCCGTGCTTCAACCGATCGAGCCCGCGGCAGCATCCAGTTCCTCCCCGAGTCACCCCCGGGACCTGGGCGGCCCATGGCATTCGGACGCGGCGTGCCACAGTGATGAGGCAGGTCTCTTCTTCGCCCCCTCCAAGGAGCCCACCGCGGCACGGCTGTCGCGCGAGGAGGCCGCCAAGCGGGTCTGCGCCCGCTGCCCGGTGATGCTGGAGTGCCGGGAGCACGCGTTGATGCAGCCGGAGCCCTACGGGGTGTGGGGCGGGATGACCGCGGCCGAGCGCAGGGTCGTGCTCGCGCGCCGGCGGCGCCGCGAGGCGGAGTTGCAGCGCCCGGCGCCGCGGATCGCCGCGGCGGGCTGACACGCTTTGGGGCCGGGAGCCCGCCGCTGGGCGGGCTCCCGGCCCCTGTGCGTACGGTGCCGGGCTTCTCGGTTTCCAGGGTTCCCGGTCTCCCGGTCTCCCGGTCTCCCGGTTTCCTGGTATTCCGGCCCCTCCGGCCGGGAGGCGGTCAGCGCGCGCGGTCGAAGTCGATCGTGCTGTAGGCGCGCAGCTTCGACAGCCGGTGCGTGGAGTCGATCTGGCGGATCGTGCCGGACTTGGAGCGCATGACCAGCGACTGGGTGGTCGCGGTCTCGGCGCGGTAGCGCACGCCTCGCAGCAGTTCGCCGTCGGTGATGCCGGTGGCGACGAAGAACACGTTGTCGCCCTGGACCAGGTCGTCCGTGTGCAGGACCCGGTCGAGGTCGTGGCCCGCGTCGAGGGCCCGCTTCCGCTCGGCGTCGTCCTTGGGCCAGAGCTTGCCCTGGATGGTTCCGCCGAGGCACTTGATCGCGCAGGCCGCGATGATGCCCTCCGGGGTGCCGCCGATGCCCATCAACATGTCGACGCCGGTGCCCTCGCGCACGGCCATGATGGCGCCCGCCACATCGCCGTCGGAGATGAACGTGATGCGCGCGCCGGTCTCGCGGATCTCCCTCGCCAGGCCCTCGTGCCGGGGCCGGTCGAGCACCACGACGGTCACGTCCTCGGGGGCGCCGCCCTTGGCCTTGGCGACCCGCCGGATGTTCACCGACGGCGGGGCGGTGATGTCGACGAAGTCGGCGGCCTCGGGGCCGGTGACCAGCTTGTCCATGTAGAACACGGCCGAGGGGTCGTACATCGCTCCGCGGTCGGCGGCGGCGAGGACGGCGACGGCGTTGGGCATGCCCTTGGCGGTGAGCGTCGTCCCGTCGATCGGGTCCACGGCGATGTCGCACTCAGCGCCGGTCCCGTCGCCGATCCGCTCCCCGTTGAAGAGCATCGGCGCCTCGTCCTTCTCGCCCTCGCCGATGACGACGACGCCGTTCATCGACACGGTCGAGACCAGGGTGCGCATGGCCTTGACGGCCGCGCCGTCCGCGCCGTTCTTGTCGCCCCGTCCCACCCAGCGGCCGGCGGCCATCGCGGCGGCCTCGGTGACCCGGACCAGTTCGAGGGCGAGGTTGCGGTCGGGGGCCTCGGGGCTCACTTCGAGCTGCGGCGGCATGTTGTGGTTTTCGTGCTGCTCGGTCATCACAGCGCACCTTTCTGTACGAGGACGGCCGGAAAAGAGGGTGGTACGACCTTATCCGCCAGGCGCCAGGATGAGCAGGCCGCCCGTCACATGAGCGCACCCGGGCTCATGCGGGACCCGGGCGGCGGGACGCTCCGGGGCATGAGGGACCATAGGGGCGTGGCAAAGAAGCGCGGCACCGAAACAGTGCGGGACATGGTGCTCTCGATGGCGGCGATCGGCGTCGTGGTCGCGATCATCTGGTTCTTCATCCCGCACGACGAGAACCACGACCCCGTCCAGGTGGTCGGCTACCGGGTCGAGCTCGACCAGGCGCGCCGCAGCGCCCCGTACCCGGTCGCGGCCCCCGAGGGGCTCGGCAAGGGCTGGCGGGCGACCTCGGTGACATACGAGGCGGCGAACCCCAAGGAAGTCCACTGGCACCTCGGCTTCCTCGACCCGCAGAACGAGTACGCGGCCGTCGAGCAGAGCAACGGGGCCATGGCGGCGTTCGTCTCGGCCACGAGCCATGACGCGCACAAGGTCGGCACGCGCACCGTCGGCGGCGAGTCCTGGGACCGCTACGAGGGCCCCAAGTACGACGCGCTGGTGCGCCGGGAGGGCGGGGTGACCACGATGGTCACCGGTACCGCACCGGCCGACCGGCTCGCGGAACTGGCCGCCGCGCTCCAGGAGCGCGGCGGCCAGTAGGGCCGGCTCCCGGCCCGCCGCGGGCCGGGGATCGCGGCGGCTCAGACGGTGGTGACGACCTCGTCGTAGGGCAGTCGCGGCGAGCGGTCGCGCCAGGCGTTCTCGCCCGCCTTGCCGATGTTCACCACGGCGAGGACGGAGTGGTCGCCCTCGGGGAAGAACTCCTTGTTGATGCCCTCGGCGTTGTAGCCGGTCATCGGGCCGGCGGCCAGACCGGCGGCGCGCACGCCGAGGATGAAGTAGCCGACCTGGAGCGCGGCGTTGAAGGCGGCCGACTGCTCACGGACCGGGCGCTCGCTGAAGAGCATCTCCTTGGCCTGCGGGAAGGCGGGGAACTGGACGGGCAGTTCCTCGTGGAACTCGTTGTCCGCGGCCAGGATGGCCACCAGCGGCGCGGTGGAGGTCTTGGCCCGGTTGCCCTCGTTCATGAGCCCGACCAGGCGCTCGCGGCTCTCCGCGGAGCGGACCAGCACGATGCGCAGCGGCTGCTGGTTGTAGGCGGTGGGCGCGTACTTCACCAGTTCGTACACGGCCTGGACCTGCTCGTCGGTGACCGGTTCGGTGGTGAAGGTGTTCGCGGTGCGCGCGTCGCGGAAGAGAAGGTTCTGGGCGGCGGTGTCGAGCTGGAGGCTCATGGGGGTCTACCTCTGGGTGTGGGGGATTCACCCTGTGCGGGTGTTTTTGGAACACCCGCCTCAACATAGGTGAAAATTCAACCATTCCCGGAGCGTGCGGTGACGCCCGTCACCGTACGGACACCTCGCCGTCGTGGCCGCGTCACTCCTCGGCGGACTCCCCGGCTCCCGGGCCGGCGTTCCCGGACGGCCGCTCCGCCGGCTCGCCGGACTCCTCCGCGAGGGCCGCGTCCAGGCGCGCGCGGGCGCCCTCCAGCCAGTCGCGGCACACCTTGGCGAGCTCCTCGCCGCGTTCCCACAGCGCGAGGGACTCCTCCAGCGTCGAGCCACCCGCCTCCAGGCGGCGGACGACGTCCACGAGTTCGTCACGGGCCTGCTCGTACCCGAGCGTGTCCTGATCTGCCATGGCCACAGCCTAGGGCCGCCCTCGGACAGCGTGGGGCCGCCGGCGCCGCACGGGTCAGCGGGTGACGCGGACCGTGAACTCGCCGTCGGCGACCCGGGCCCGCAGCTTCTCCTCGTCGGCCACCTCGCCGGCGGCCCGTACGACCCCGCCGTCCTCGCGTTGCAGGACGGCGTACCCGCGCTGCAGCGTCGCCGCGGGGGAGAGCGCGACGACCCGGGCCCGCGTGTGCTCCAGCTCGTCGTCCGCGCGGTCCAGGCGGTGCCGCAGATGCCGCCGCGAACGCTCCAGCAGCGCGGCCACCTGCTCCTCGCGCTCCTCGACCATCAGCAGCGGGCGCGCCATCGACGGCCGGCTCATCGCCGCCACGAGTCCGCGCTCCTCCCGGTCCAGCAGTCCGCGCATCACCCGCAGCGAGCGGTGCCGCAACTGCTCGACGCGGGTCAGCTCCTCGCCCACGTCCGGCACGACGCGCTTGGCGGCGTCGGTCGGCGTGGAGGCGCGCAGATCCGCGACCAGGTCCAGCAGCGGGGTGTCCGGCTCGTGCCCGATCGCGGACACCACCGGCGTACGGCACTCGGCGACCGCCCGCACCAGCCGCTCGTCGGAGAACGGCAGCAGGTCCTCCACGCTGCCGCCGCCGCGCGCCACGATGATCACGTCGACCTCGGGATGCGCGTCGAGCCCCTGCACCGCCTCGATCACCTGCGGGACCGCGTACGCCCCCTGCACCGGCACATTGCGCACCTCGAACCGCACGGCCGGCCAGCGCAGCCGCGCGTTCTCCAGCACATCGCGCTCGGCGGCCGAGGCACGGCCGCACACCAGGCCGATCAGCTGCGGCAGGAAGGGCAGCGGCCGTTTGCGCTCCGTCGCGAAAAGGCCCTCGCCCGCCAGCCGCTTCTTCAGCTGCTCCAGCCGGAGCAGCAGGTCGCCGACGCCTATCGGACGGATCTCCACCGCCCGCAGCGACAGCTGCCCCCGCGGCGCGTACCACTCCGGCCGGGCGTGCACGACGACCCGCGCGCCCTCGCCGACCGCGCCGTCGAAGGCGTCGAAGGCGGCGCGGCGGCAGGTCACGCTCAGCGAGATGTCGTGCGACGGATCGCGCAGCGTCAGGAAGACCACGCCCGCGCCGGGGCGCCGGGACAGCTGTGTGATCTGCCCCTCCACCCACACCGCGCCGAGCCGGTCGATCCAGCCGCCGATCAGCCGCGACACCTCGCCGACCGGGATCGGCGCCTCCGCGGACGTGTTCAGAGCCATACGCCGAGACTAGCCCCCGCCACGGACAGTGACCCCGCCCCCGGCCCGCCTCCGCGCCCCGCGCCCGACCCGAATGGCGCCCACCGCTGTCCGTCCCCCGGCCGGCGGCGCACGCTGGGGGCAGACCCACGTGCCCGGGAGGTCCCCATGCGCCGACACGGCCCGCCGCCGCCCCCGCGGCCGCCGCGCGTCGGCGGCGGCTTCCGTATCGGGCGCCGCGGCCCCGGCTGCGGCTGCTTCAGCTGCCTGACGGCGGTGGCCGCGGCGGTGGCCGTATCGGTGCTCGCGGGACGGCTGCCCGGCCTGCCGCGCGGGGCCCGCCGGGGGCGGCCCCGGCGCGTCGGATGACCTCCGTCACGCCCCGTACGATGGGCACATGACTGCTGCTGCCCGCCGAGTCCTGCTCGCCGCCCCCCGTGGCTACTGCGCGGGCGTGGACCGTGCCGTGATCGCCGTCGAGAAGGCCCTGGAACAGTACGGGGCCCCGATCTACGTCCGCCACGAGATCGTTCACAACAAGTACGTCGTGCAGACCCTGGAGCGGAAGGGCGCGATCTTCGTCGAGCGGACGGCGGAGGTCCCCGAGGGGTCGATCGTCATGTTCTCCGCGCACGGTGTGGCGCCGGCCGTCCACGACGAGGCCGAGCGCGGGAAGCTCGCGACCATCGACGCGACCTGCCCCCTGGTGACCAAGGTCCACAAGGAAGCCGTGCGCTTCGCCAACGAGGACTTCGACATCCTGCTGATCGGCCACGAGGGCCACGAGGAGGTCATCGGCACCTCCGGTGAGGCCCCCGACCACATCACGCTGGTCGACGGCCCGGGCGATGTCGCCAAGGTCGAGGTCCGGGACCCCTCCAAGGTGGTCTGGCTCTCCCAGACGACCCTGTCCGTGGACGAGACCATGGAGACGGTCGACGCGCTCAAGGAGAAGTTCCCGCAGCTCATCTCGCCCCCCAGCGACGACATCTGCTACGCCACGCAGAACCGCCAGCTGGCGGTGAAGCAGATGGGCGCCGAGGCCGATCTGGTGATCGTCGTCGGCTCGCGCAACTCCTCCAACTCCGTGCGCCTGGTCGAGGTCGCCAAGCTGGCCGGCGCCCGCGCGGCCCACCTGGTGGACTTCGCCGACGAGATCGACGAGGCCTGGCTGGAGGGGGTCGCCACGGTCGGCGTCACCTCCGGTGCCTCCGTTCCCGACGTGCTGGTCGAGCAGGTGCTGGAGTGGCTGTCGCAGCGCGGCTTCGAGGACGTCGAGATCGTCAAGGCCGCCGAGGAGTCGATCGTCTTCTCGCTGCCCAAGGAACTCCGCCGCGACCTGCGCGCCGAGGCCGCCGCCAAGGTGGCGGGACCGGCCGCCGGAACCGCCCCTGAGCAGGCGGGTCAGCAGTCCGAGGGGTGACCGTCCGTCCCACGCCGTAGCGTTGGGCCATGAGCGTTTTCGGTGTGGACATCGGCGGCTCGGGGATCAAGGGCGCCCCGGTAGACCTGGATCGCGGCGATCTGACGGAGGAGCGCTTCAAGGTGCTCACTCCGCATCCCGCGACGCCCGACGCGGTGGCGGACTGCGTCAAGGAGGTCGTCACCCATTTCGGCTGGCAGGGCCCGATCGGCGCGACGTTCCCCGGCGTGGTGACGCACGGCGTCACGCGCACGGCGGCCAACGTCGACAAGGCCTGGATAGGCAAGGACGCGGCCGGCCTGCTCTCGGAGCGGGTCGGCCTGCCCGTGACACTGCTCAACGACGCCGACGCGGCGGGCATGGCGGAGATGGCGTACGGCGCCGGCCGCGGCCGCTCCGGCACGGTGATCCTGCTGACCCTCGGCACGGGCATCGGCAGCGCCGTCTTCGTGGACGGCAAGCTGCTGCCCAACACCGAGCTCGGCCACCTGGAACTGCACGGGCACGAAGCGGAGAAGCGCGCCTCCACCAAGGTCAAGGAGGACGAGGACCTGACCTGGGAGCACTGGGCCCGCCGGGTCAGCAAGTACCTCGCGCACGTAGAGATGCTCTTCTCGCCGGAGCTGTTCGTCATCGGCGGCGGCGTGAGCCGCAAGGCGGAGAAGTTCCTCCCGCTGATCGAGGGCGTCGAGGCGGAGATCGTCCCGGCCACGCTGCAGAACAACGCGGGCATCGTCGGCGCGGGCATGGCGGCGGCCGCGGCGCTCACCCCCGCCGGATAGCGGTCCGGGACGCGGGAAAGGGGCGCGGGAACCGGGTGCGCGACGCGGGAGTGCGGGAGCGGGGCGCGGGTCAGTGGCGCTCGGCGCGCCGCGCCCGCGTCACGTAGGCCACCTTCCGCACGGCGGTGATCACGGCGGCGCACACCGTGCCGCCGTACAGCCACCCGGTCAGCGTGGCGAGCCCGGTGAGCAGCGCCATCACATGCCCGGTCAGTCCTCCGCCGCCGTCCGAGGTCACGGCCAGCGCGATGGTGAAGGCGATGGGCGCGCTCACCGGCGCCGCCGACAGGTCGTACGGCCGTACCCACACGCCGGCCGCGACGCAGGCCAGCAGGAAGACCACGCCGAACAGCGTGCCGGGCTCGCCGTTCATCAGGGAGTCCGCGGCGCCGCCGCACAGGGCGGTCAGCGTGATGAAGACCCCGGTGCCGAGCCCCGTCAGGCGGGACTCGCTCTGTCCCCGTCGCATTCCCCACAACGGGCCCCGGCGCGGCCCTCCGCCCACGGCGGTCGCGCCCGCGGGCCTGCGTGCCGGACGCGCGGCCGGCCTGACCGGCCGCGTGGCGGCACCGTTGTTGTGCGGCGTGCGCGCACTGTGTTGCTCCACGCACCCAACGTAGGCGCCCGGCAGGGGGGAAACGGGGTCAGGACACGACTTTTCAGCCCCACAGGGGGCGAGGCGGGCCGCGGGCGCCTCCAGGGTCCCCCGCTTCCGTAGACTGGTGGATCGGTCCGTCTCCGCCCGACCGGGCGCGCGGGCCCTCCACCCACCTCGCTAGGGAAGTCGTCACGTGTCGCTCACGATCGGAATCGTCGGCCTGCCGAACGTCGGCAAGTCGACCCTGTTCAACGCCCTGACCAAGAACGACGTGCTGGCGGCCAACTACCCGTTCGCCACGATCGAGCCCAACGTCGGCGTCGTCGGTGTCCCCGACCCGCGTCTGGACACGCTCGCGAAGATCTTCGAGTCGCAGCGCAAGCTCCCGGCCACGGTCGACTTCGTGGACATCGCGGGCATCGTCCGCGGCGCCAGCGAGGGCGCGGGCCTGGGCAACAAGTTCCTCGCCAACATTCGCGAGTCCGACGCGATCTGCCAGGTCATCCGGGCCTTCGTCGACCCGGACGTGGTCCACGTCGACGGCAAGGTGTCCCCGAAGGACGACATCGAGACGATCAACACCGAGCTGATCCTCGCCGACCTGCAGACCATCGAGAAGGTCCTGCCGCGGCTCACCAAGGACGCCCGTCTCCAGAAGGAGAAGGCGGCGGTGCTCGCCGCCGTCCAGGAGGCCCAGCAGATCCTCGAGGACGGCCGCACCCTCTTCTCCGCCGGCATCACCGCGGGCACCGAGAAGGGCGGTCTCCTGCACGAGCTGCACCTGCTGACCACCAAGCCCTTCCTCTACGTCTTCAACGTGGACGAGGACGAGCTGACCGACGACGCCTTCAAGGCCGAGCAGCGCGCCCTGGTCGCTCCCGCCGAGGCGATCTTCCTCAATGCCAAGATCGAGTCGGAGCTCATCGAGCTCGACGACGAGGAGGCCCTGGAACTCCTGCAGTCCATGGGCCAGGACGAGCCCGGCCTCGCCACCCTCGCCCGCGTCGGCTTCGACACCCTCGGCCTGCAGACCTACCTCACGGCCGGCCCGAAGGAATCCCGCGCCTGGACGATCAAGAAGGGCGCCACCGCCCCCGAGGCGGCCGGTGTCATCCACACCGACTTCCAGAAGGGCTTCATCAAGGCGGAGATCGTCTCCTTCGCCGACCTGGTCGAGTGCGGCTCCATCCCCGAGGCCCGCGCCAAGGGCAAGGCCCGCATGGAGGGCAAGGACTACGTCATGCAGGACGGCGACGTGGTGGAGTTCCGCTTCAACGTGTGACGGGTGACGTCCCACCACCTCGCCGATCCAGCGAACACGCAGGTCAAAAGGGGCCCGGCCTTTCGAGGCGGGGCCCTTGGCCTTTTCCCGTGCCGGGATCATGCCGGGCAGGCTCCTCCCGCTCGGGTGCGAGGAGCGCGGGCCGTGGCAGTTTTCCTACTCGTTTGACACACTAGGGGCATGGCCGAGACGACGTACAGCATCGGGGAAGGGCCCGCGACGCGGGTGAGTCTGTCGCTGCCGGAGGGGACCGCGGAGGCGATCCGGGCGCGGGTGGGCAAGCGGGAGTTCTCCTCCTTCATCGCCGCGGCGGTCGAGCGCGAGCTGCGCGGTCAGGTGCTGGACGAATACCTGGCGGACTACGAGAGCCGCAAGGGGCCGGTCTCCGAGCCGGCCCGTCAGCGGGCGCGACAGGTCTTCGATGAGGTCTTCGCCGAGGAGGGCGAGTGGCCCGCCGCAGGCTGAGTCACGAGGGGACGCTGGTCCTCGACAGTGAGGGGCTCTCGAAGCTGCTCGCCGACGACGAGCAGGTGGTGGCTCTGATCGCTGAGCCGCGTGCACGCGGCATAGAGGTCGTCATCAGCGCGCTCACCATCATCGAGGCCGTACACGCCCGCACGAACACGGCTGGCCTGAACTGGGTCCTCTCCGGGCTGAGAGCGGTCCCAGTGGGCGACGAAGAGGCGAGGGCGGCTTCGAAGCTGCTGATGGATGCCGGTTTGCATGGGCACAAACATGCGATTGACGCCGCGGTCGCCGAGGCCGCACTGCGGCAGCACCGCCCCGTGGTCATGCTGACCTCCGATGTCGACGACATGGCCAAGCTCTGTGGCGATCGAGTCCGGCTCGTGGCGGTGTGATTTCCCGCGCTGTGTCGGATCGGGCGCCCGATCCGGTGGTCGTTCGAGGGTAAGTAAGATTCAATCTACGTAAGAAGTCGTCTACGTGGATTGCTCCGGGGGTGCGTCGTGGAGTTCCAAGGCCGGGCCGGGGATCTCGAGCTGCTGGCCGAGCAGTACCGGGCTGTGGCGGAGGGGTCCGGAGCCACGCGGGGGCGGGCCGTGATCATGACGGGCCGGCGCCGGGTGGGGAAGTCGCGGCTGGTCCAGGAGTTCTGCGACCGCTCGGGAGCGCCGTACGTGGTGTTCCAGGCCACCCGGGGGCGCAACCCCGCGACGGAGCGCGCCGACTTCGCCGCGGCCCTCGCGCAGTCGCCGCTGCCGGGGGCGGAGCTGGTCGCAGGCCTCCAGGCGCAGGACTGGAACCAGGCGCTGCGCTCGCTGGCGCTCGCGGTGCCCGACGGCTCGCCCAGCATCGCGGTGATCGACGAGGTGCCCTGGCTGGTCGAGCAGGACCAGGAGTTCGAGGGCGCGCTCCAGACCGTCTGGGACCGTCATCTGTCCGCCAAGCCCGTGCTCCTGCTGCTGGTCGGCAGCGATGCGTCGGTGATGGAGGCACTGCAGTCGTACGGGCGCCCGTTCTTCGGCCGGGCGGCGAAGATGACCGTCCGCCCCCTGAACCTGGCCGATGTGCAGGCCATGACCGGGCTCGACGCCGCGGGGGCCGTCGACGCCCAGTTGATCACCGGGGGATTCCCCGAGATCGTGCAGTCATGGCGGCCGGGAATGGGGCGCACCGCCTTCCTCAAGGCGTCGGTCGCCAGTCCTCTCTCGCCCCTGATGGTGGCCGGCGAGCTGTCCCTGCTCGGTGAATTCCCCGAGGCTTCGCACTCCCGGGCCGTACTGGAAGCGGTGGGCAGCGGCGAGCGCACGTTCAGCGCGATCGCGACCCGGGCCGGCGGCGCCGGCGCGCTGCCGTCCGGCACGCTCTCCCCGCTGCTGGCCACGCTGCAGGCCAAGCGGGTCCTGGCCGCCGATCTCCCGCTGTCCGTCAAGCCGGACGGCAAGAACAAGCGCTACCGGATCGCCGACCCGTATCTGCGGTTCTGGCTGGCCTTCCTGGCACGCGCGATCCCTCTCATCGAGCGTGGCCGCGGTGACCTGGCACTGGAACGCATCGAGCGGTCATGGCCCACATGGCGCGGGCGAGCGGTCGAGCCGCTGGTCCGCGAGTCCTTGCTGCGTCTGATGCCCGACGGCCAGTGGCCCGGGACCGAGGCCGTGGGCGGTTGGTGGAACCGTCAGAACAATCCCGAGATCGACCTCGTCGGCGCGGACCGCGGGCCGGTGGCCCGGCAGGTGTCCTTCGTCGGGTCGGTCAAGTGGCTGGAGACCCAGCCCTTCGGCCGCCATGACTACGACGCCCTGGTGCGCGACATGCTCGCCGTCCCCGGTGCCGCCCCAGACACTCCGCTGGTCGCGGTCTCCCGCCGCGGGGTCGCCGACGGCCTGCCGCTGGCCGCGCACTGGGGGCCCGAGGACCTGGTCCGGGCGTGGCAGCCCCGGTAGCGCATGCCCGTACCCCCGGAGCGGTCCCCGGCTCGGTCGTCGAGCCGGGGACCGCGGTGCGTCCGGGGTCGGCCGGGACGGTCAGAGCGTGTTCAGCACGGCGAACGGGTCGAGCGCGGCACGGTTGTCGAGCGCGGTGATCCGGCGGCGCAGTGTGAAGCTCGCCCCCGGCTCGATCGTGACGCGGCGCTGGCTCATCGCCCAGATGTCACACGCGTACGCGGTGAACGCCTGGTCCTCGTAGATCAGACCGTAGGTCTGGCTGTCGGACCCGGTCATGCCGATCCACGGCGCGGTCGGCGCGTAGTCGGCGGGCGTACCGGTGGTGATGGTGCCGTGGCCGGGGACGCCGCTGCGCTGCCCGGTGCCGTCGTGGTCGATCACGTCGCCGATCCACAGGGTGCGGGCCACCGTGCCGCGGTTGGTGAAGACGCTCTCGGCGGTGATCCAGCGCTCACCCTCGAGGACGGAGTACTCGGTGACGACCGCGACGTCCGTGAAGGCGGTGCTCGCGCCGGTGGCCCTGATCCGGGCCTCGGCGCCGGTCGAGGAGACCACCTCGACGGACGTGGACTTCACCGTGCGCTGCTGCCAGGCGCTCGTGCCGCGCGGCTGGGCGGCGGAGGCGTAGGGCAGGTTGAACCAGTCGATCTGGTCCAGGTGGCCCACGGCGGCCATGTCCCGGGGCTTGCCGAGGGTGACGGGGGTCAGCTGCGAGTCCTCGGAACCGGCCGAGATCGCCAGCGCCAGGTGGTCGTTGGAGATCACCAGGTCGGAGACCAGGCCCTCGGACACCGGGCCGGGGATGGTGGTCCCCTTGCCGGCCCGCGCCCGCGCCCGGTCCGCCCGCAGGGCGACGCGGGTCTGCGCGCCGTCCTGCACGGTGGCGGTCACCTGGACGGGGTCGTAGCCGACGCCGTCGGCCACCACGGTGTAGACGCCGGGGACGGCGAAGGCGAGGAACTCGCCGTCCGCGCCGGTCGTGCTGGACACCACCGTCTTGCCGGCCGAGTCCAGCACCTTGACGCGCATGTTGGTGAGCGGGGTGCCGGTCCTGCTGTCGGTCAGACGGCCGGAGAGGCCGTCGCCGACGCCGTCGAGGCGGCGGGCGCCGGGGACGCCGTCGAGCACCTCGAACGCGGCGATCGTGTACGCGGGGGAGGCGGCGTCGCCCGCGTTCAGCACGATCCGCAGGTCCGCGCGCCAGCGCTGCGGGGTGATGTCGCAGATCACGTAGCCGCGGTAGGTGCCGTTGTAGAACTTCACGTGCGGGTTGGCCGCGAGACCCGCCCGGACGTCCGCGTCCCAGCCGGCACCAGAGGAGATGGAGGTGCCGACGAACTCGGTCGCGATGGTGCGGGAAGCCGGGTCGGCGAAGTCCTTCTTGAGGTCGTTCACCCAGTGCGTGTGCCAGTCGCCGCTGAGCACCACGGGGTTCTCGGGGCGCTCGGTGTCCAGGTAGTCCAGGATCCGGGAGCGGGCGGCGGGGTAGCCGTCCCACTGGTCCAGGTTGACGACCTTCGTCGGCCCCAGGTCGTAGTCGAACTCGGCCATGATGGTCTGCTGCGCGATGACGTTCCACTGCGCCTTGGACTTGCGCAGGCCCCGGAGCAGCCACTTCTCCTGCTCCGGACCGGTGAGGGTGGCCGCCGGGTCGCCGACCGCCTCGCAGGGGGTCTTGCGGCCGTCGCCGCAGGGCTGGTCGGTGCGGTACTGGCGGGTGTCGAGGACGCTGAACTCGGCGAGCCGCCCGAAGTCGAACCTGCGGTACATCAGCGCGTCGGGGCCGTCCGGCCGCTGCTCCCGGCGCAGCGGCAGGTGCTCGTAGTACGCCTGGTAGCCGTTGGCCCGGCGCTCCAGGAACGGCCTGCCGTCGCCGGCACCGCCGGGCACGTCACCCGCGTAGTTGTTCTGGACCTCGTGGTCGTCCCAGGTCACGAAGAACGGGAAACGCGCGTGGGCGTCACGGAGTTCGGGGGCGCTCTTGTACAGGGTGTGCAGCCGGCGGAACTCGGTCAGGCTGCCGTCGGCGGTCTCGTAGATGTAGTCGCCCAGGTGCATGACGAAGTCGAGCTCCTGCGCGGCCAGGTCGCGGTAGGCCGCGTAGTGGCCGCCGGCCCAGCTCTGGCAGGAAACGAAGGCGAAGCGCAGCTGGTCGACCCCGGACCCGGGCTTCGGCAGGGTGCGGGTACGGCCGACGCGGCTGTACACCCCGTTCACCAAGAAGCGGTACCAGTACCAGGTGTCGGGCGTCAGGCCCCTGGCCTCGACGTGCACGCTGTGCGCGGACTCCGGGACGGCGTTGGTGTGCCCGTCGTCGACGATGTGCTGGAACTCCTCGTCCCGCGCCACCTCCCAACTCACCTTGACCGGCACCGGTGCCATGCCGCCGGTCTCCGCGTCGAGCGGGTCGGTGACGAGCCGCGTCCACAGCACGACGCTGTCCTCGTCGGGATCGCCGGAGGCGACACCGAGCAGGAAGGGGGCCGGGTCGACCACGGCCGCGGCGCCGGTCACGGCGGTGGCGGTGGTCCCGGTCTCCGCGGCCGAGGCGGCTCCCATGGCCAACTGGCCCGCGGCGAGCGCGCCGAGGGTGGTGCCGCCCGCCGCCGCCAGGAACTTCCGGCGGTCGAAGGGAAAGATCGTAGGTGTGTCGGTCATGGACCGAGGGTCGTGGGACGAGGTGCCGCGGCGGTTGCGCGATCATGAATGGGGCGGGCACGCAAAACCACCGGGCGACGTCGTCCGCGGCCCGGCCGGACCGCCCGCCCCGCCGCCTGCCGGCGAGGGAGCGCGCGACCGGTGCGCGACACGCACGCGCCCCGGGCCGGGGCGAGTGTCGCGGGCACAGCCTGATGGGCCATACTGCCCGCCGTGGAGCAGAGCAGAGGTTCGAACATCCCGCTCGTACAGGCTGCCGGCATCGATCCGGCGTACGTCCCCGGCATTGTCGTGCCGGAGCCGGACGAGCCACAGGTCGCGTCCGCGGACCCGTCCGTGGACATGGTGAAGGCCGCGCCCGTGACGGACGACGCGCCGTCCGCCGCCGAGGAGGCCCCGGACGAGGACGTCCCCGCCGGGGACGCCGTCGCGGACGAGATCGCGCGCGGCGACGCGGAGCCGGACGACGATCCCGAAGGGGCGGACGACGGACCGGTGTTCGAGGTCGCCGACCGTCGCGGGTCGATCCGGGCGGACCGGGACGGCATCACGTTCCGGCTCGACGACACCGAGGCCGAGTTCGGCTGGGACGAGATCGGCGCGGTCGAGGTCGACGCCCCGCGGTGGGGGCGCAATTTCGGCGTCACGGTCTACCTGTCGCCGCGGCGCTGGTACGAGACCTGGGTCGAGACGCCGGCCCGGAGCCGGATGAAGACCTGGACCGAGGAGCTCGACGCCGTGCTCGACGCCTACTTCGAGAAGCCCGTGGAGTCCGCGGCGTCCGAGGAAGCCGGGGCGCCGGCCGGCGCCTAGGGCGGTGGCCCGGCGACCGGGGACTTGGGTGTGATCAGCCCCGACTCGTAGGCGAACACGACCAGTTGGGCCCGGTCGCGGGCGCCCAGCTTGGTCATGGCCCGGCTGACGTGGGTCTTGGCGGTCAGCGGGCTGATGACCATGCGCGCGGCGATCTCGTCGTTGGCGAGCCCGCGTGCCGCGAGCGCCACCACCTCGCGCTCGCGGTTGGTCAGCGCCTCCAGGCCCGCCGCGTGCGCCGCGTCCGGCGGCCGGGAGACGAACTCGGCGATCAGACGGCGCGTGATGGCCGGGGAGAGCAGCGCGTCGCCGCGCTGCGCGACATGGATGGCCTGGACGAGGTCGGCGGGCTCGGTGTCCTTCAGCAGGAAGCCGCTGGCGCCGGCGCGCAGCGCGTCGAAGACGTACTCGTCCAGGCCGTAGTTGGTCAGGATGACGACGTGGACGCCCGCGAGGCGCGGGTCGGCGGCGATGCGCCGGGTGGCCCCGATGCCGTCGAGCACCGGCATCTGGATGTCGAGGAGTACCACGTCCGGCACGTGCCGCTCGGCGAGCGCGACGGCCTCCCGCCCGTCGGCCGCCTCCGCGACGACCTCGATCCCGTCCTCGGCGTCCAGCAGGGCGCGGAACCCGGCCCGCATCAGCGCCTGGTCGTCGACGATCAGCACCCGGATCACGTCGCCGCCTCCAATGGCAGTTCGGCCCGTACGGTGAACCCGCCCTCCGGCCGCGGGCCGGCACGCAGCCGCCCGCCGAGCGCGGTGACGCGCTCCCGCATCCCGGTGAGGCCGACGCCGGGCACCGGCTGCGATTCCGGCGCCGCCGTGCCGTCGTCGTCGACCTGGACGACGAGCTGCCGGTCGGCGTACTCGATGCGGACCGTGGCGCGCGGCCGCGGACCGGCGTGCCGGGTGACGTTGGTCAGCGCCTCCTGCACGATGCGGTACGCGGCCCGGTCGACGCCGTCCGTCAGCGGCCGCTCCCGGCCGCTGACGGTGACGCTGGTGGGCAGTCCGGCGGTACGGGAGCGCTCGGCCAGGTCGCCGATGCGGTCCACGCCGTGGCCGCCCCCGCCGCCGCGCAGCACCTCCAGCGTCGCCCGCAGCTCCCGCATGGCCTCGCCGCTCGCCTCCTGGATGGCGAGCAGGGCCTCGGGGGCCTCCTCGCCCCGCTTGCGGGCCAGGTGGACGGCGACGCCCGCCTGGAGCTTGATGATCGAGATGCTGTGGGTGAGGGAGTCGTGCAGTTCCCGGGCGATGCGCAGCCGTTCCTCGCCGGCGCGGCGCAGCGCCGCCTCCTCGCGGGTGCGTTCCGCCTCCAGCGCGCGCCGCTCCAGCTGCTCCAGATACGCGCGGCGGTGCCGGCCCACCACCGCCATGGCGACCGAGGCCAGGAACCAGCCGAGCAGCAGCGCGGTCGACTGCGCCGCGGTGGGCGCGGGCTGCCCCGAGGCCAGGTAGCCGCCGAGGAAGCCCAGCACCGACAGCTTCACCGGCAGCCGGCGGCCGCCGGCCCTGACCGCGATGTGCACGGCGACCAGCACCGGGAAGGCCGCCGACGGCCCGGGGTGCACCCGCAGCGCGTACGCGAGCATGCAGCCCGTGCACAGCAGCAGCGCGGGCACGGGCGCGCGGCGGCTGCCGGTGACGGCCAGGGCGCCGACGAGGGCGAGGGCGAGGTCCAGGGCGTTCGCGGGGGCCGGCACACCGGGCAGCAGGAGGACGTCGGCGACGAGCACAAGGCCCAGCAGCCCGTCGAAGAGGCCGCCTTGCCACCCCCGCAACTCCAGCGTGCCCTCGCGGACCTGACGTGCGATCAGCCTGGCTCCTCCCATGGCGGCACCCTAACCGGGTCCCGCCTCCGGCACGTCCTCCCGGAAGACGGCTCCCGCGCTACTCCCCGGGGAGTAGCGCGGGCCCGCGACGCCGCCCGCGCAGCAGTGCCACGTCACTTCCCGGGGACGACGACCCGGGAGCCGGTCCGGGTCCACGATCGAGACCCGCGAACGCCCCGACGACCCAGGAGGAGGCAGCGCCCGTGCCCGCACCCTTCCGACTCACCACCCCCGCGCCCCCGGAGACGCTCACCGGGCGGTCCGCCGCGGTGTACGCCCAGCTGGCCACCGACTTCGGCATCCGGCGGGCGCCCACCTTCGTGGTGCTGTCGCCCGCCCCGGACCTGCTGGCCGCGACCTGGGCCGTGCTGCGCGAGTCGCTGCTCGCGGGCCGCGCCCCCCGCACGGCCAAGGAACTCGTCGCGCTGGGGGTGTCGCAGGCCAACCGCTGCCCCTTCTGCGTGGACGCGCACACCGTCCTGCTGCACGCCACCGGCGACCACCGCCTCGCCGAGACCGTCGCCCGCGGCGGCACACCCGCCGACCCGGAGCACGCCGCGCTGCTCGCCTGGGGGAAGGCGACCCGGACCGCCCTCGGACCGGAGGCGTCCGAGCCGGCGGCGGAGCGCCCCTTCGGCGCCGCCGGGGCACCGGAGTTCATCGGCACCGCGCTGGCCTTCCACTTCATCAACCGCATGGTGTCCGCGCTGCTCACCGACGACATGCTGCCCGCCGGGCTGCAGCGGCTGCGGCTGGTGCGCAGTGCCGGCGGCCGGGCGCTGGCCCGTACCGTGCGCAGGGAACTGGAGCCCGGTACGAGCCTGCCGCTGCTGCGCGGGGTGGCTGCCGGGCCGCCGCCGGACTGGGCCGGGGACGCGCCCGTGGGGCCCGCGTTCGCCGCGCTGCGGGAGGCGGCCGGACGGGGCGGGGAACGTCTCGGCGAGCAGGCCCGGGCCGCCGTGGTCGCGGCCGTGGACGCGTGGGACGGTTCGCACCCGCCGCTGGGCGGCGGCTGGATCGCGCGCTGGACGGCTCCGCTGCCGGCGGCCGGGCGCCCCGCCGCGCGGCTGGCGCTGCTCGCCGCGCTGGCCCCGTACCGGATCACCGAGGCGGACGCCGAGGCGTGGCGCGCGGCCGACCCGGACCCGTACGACGCGGATCTGGTGCGGCTGGTGGCGTTCGGCGCCTTTTCCGCCGTCTCCCGGATCGAAACCTCGATTCAACGACCTTTTCAGCGGGCCAGGTTGACAGGCCCTTGACGCAGACACGACGATGCGTGGTGCCACTGGGGCCGTAGTGCCCGGTGTGCACCTCGACCTCCGCCCGGCGACGCCTCGGCCTGCTCGCACACGGGGACGGCTGCCGTCATTTCGCGCTACCGCCGGGCCACGCAACGCAAGATTGGGTACCCGCATGTCCATATCGCGACGCGTCACCATCGGACGGCTGCTCGGTGTGAGTGCCGCCGCCGTCGCCCTCTCCGCGGCCGGTGCCACCTCCGCCTGGGCGGCTGACTGCCCCGGCGGCAAGGGCTGGGACAAGGGCGGCCACCACACCTACAAGCCCGGCCACGGAGGCGGCACCAAGACCAGCACCGACCGCTGCGAGTTCTCCCTCGACGGCAACGACTGGTACGCGTCGGTGAAGGTCGACGACGTCACCCTCAAGCCCGCCGAGGACGGAAAGGTGCACGTCAAGGTGCGCGTCGCGGACGGCTCCTCGTCCTGCACCGTGTCCCTGGCCTCGTACCGCACGCACGGCGCGACCTTCGAGACCTCCGGCAAGCAGGTGTTCCACGACTGGGACACCGTGACCATCACCAACGGCACCGACACGCTCGACGTGGCCGTCCCGGACGTCACCTGCTTCGCCCAGGTCGATCTGTACTACGGCAACAAGAAGTACGACGGCGTCACGGACGCCAACGACGGCTACGAGCACGGCCCGCTGCCCGAGGGCCCGGACCACGCGGTCATCGGCGACAAGAAGATCGCCTGGTGGAACGGCGGCACCAAGGACTGCTCCACGCAGAACGTGCCGTCCACGCCGCCGACCACCGCCCCGCCGACCACCCCGGCCGGCGGCGGCGACGAGACCACCACGCCGCCCGCCTCGGTCACGCCGTCCGCCTCCGCGCCGGCCTCCGAGACGCCCCCGGCGTCCGAGACGCCGTCCGCGTCCGCCTCCGAGTCCGCCTCCGCGTCGGCCTCCAGCCCGGCCGCGGTCGACGCCGCCCAGTCCCCGAACGGTGACTCCGGCGACCTCGCCGAGACCGGCTCCGGCAACGTCGGCATGGTCTCCGCGGCCGCCGCGCTGCTGCTGCTCGCCGGCGGTGCCGTCGTGTTCGCCTCGCGCCGCCGCCAGGCCGCCCGTCGCCACTGACACTCCGGCAGGGAAGGGGGTACGGCTGCGTCAGGCGCCGTACCCCCTTCGCCGGTGCGAGGCGACCACGCCTACGCGTACTAGCCCCGGGTTCGCGGGCATTGGAACAATCCAGTGCGACCGTTCGACCACAGCGGGGGGCTGTATGACATACCCGGGGGAGACCACCGCCGGTGACCGGTACCCGACCGTGGACGAGGTCGCCGCGGCGGCCAGGGCCCTGACCCTTCGCAGGCCCGATCTGTGCCGGGTGCGGACGGTGGGGACCTCCCGGGCGGGGGAGCCGCTGCTCCTGCTGTCGGTGGGCCACGGACGGCGCAATGTGCTGGTCGTGGCCGGGCCGCACGCCAACGAGATGGTCGGCGGCGCCACCGCGCTCCGGCTGGCCCGGTGGGTGACCGCCGATCCCGCGCTGCGCGAGGGCGCCGACGCGTCCTGGCACTTCCTGCTGTGCGCCGACCCGGACGGCGCGCGGCTCAACGAGGCCGTCCCGGACGGCGGGTTCACGATGCTCGGCCACTACCGGCACTTCTTCCGGCCGCGCGCCGCCGAACAGCCCGAATGGCTGCCCGCCGACGGCTCGCTGGCCGGCGCGCTGCCCGAGACCCGGGCGCTGATCTCGGTCATCGACGAGCTGCGTCCGGTGCTGCAGTGCTCGCTGCACGGCATCGACGTCGGCGGCAGCTTCATCCAGGTGACCCGGGCCATCCCCCGGCTGGCCGAACGGATCGCCAAGTCGGCCGCCGAGTTCGACATCCCGCTGGAGGCCGGCTCCTCCGACGCCTTCCACTGGCCGAGCCCGGGCCCCGGCGTCTACGTGATGCCGCCCCCGGGCGGACCGCGCGAGGACGCCAGCAACTCCACATGGACCTACGCCCACCGCTACGGCGGCGTCACCGCGATCGCCGAGGTGCCGATGTGGGCCTGCGACCGGGCCGGCGACACCTCCCCGCACCCCGCCGCCGACGAGGCGCTGCGCGCCGCGGGCGTCGCGCTGCGCCGGGCGAGCGACCACGTCGACGGGCTCATCGGCGAACTGCTGCCCTGTCTGCCCGCGGACGGCGGGCCGCTGCTGCGGGCGGCGCGCGAGATCGTCGCCGTCGGACCGCAGCTGGCCGCCGACTGGGACCCCGCGCTGCGCACCGCCTCCGCGCCGCCGCTGCCGGCGATGACCCGGGCCCGGGTCAGCAGCGTCGAGATCTACGCCCAGCGCCTGCCGCTGCGCGCCGCGGCCATGCTGCTGCGACTCGCCCGGGGCGCCGAGCCGTCCCAGGCCGCGGCCGCCGCGGTGCGCGAGCGCCTGGAGCGGCTGGTCGCCGACTGGTGCCGGGCGTACGAGACCGCGCACCGGGCGCGCTGGGTCCCCGTCAGGCATCAGGCGGAACAGCACGCCAGGGTGGTTCTCGCGGCGTTCGAGCTGTTGCCGGGATGACGCGACAGAAGTAATCCGATGGGCAAGACTTGCGACTGGCAACGGTGTGTTGTCAAGCTGTTGCACACAGTCAACCCGAGGGAGGGGCACGTGCCTTTCGGTGAGCAGCCCGCGTACCTTCGCGTCGCCGAGGATCTCCGCCAGAAGATCCTCGACGGCACGCTCCCTCCGCACACCCGCCTGCCCTCGCAGGCCCGCATCCGCACCGAGTACGGGGTCTCGGACACCGTCGCGCTGGAGGCCCGCAAGGTCCTGATGGCCGAGGGCTTCGTGGAGGGCCGTTCCGGCTCCGGCACGTACGTCCGCGAGCGCCCCGACCCGCGGCTGATCGTCCGTACCGGCTACCGGCCGGCCGGCGGCCAGGCGTCGCCGTTCCGTCAGGAGCAGGCGGACGAGAGCTTCAAGGGCAGCTGGGAGGCGAACAGCTTCCAGGACGCGGCCGGCCCGCGGGTCGCCGAGCGGCTGGGCATCCAGCCCGGCGACCGCGTGATGCGCACCCGCTACCTCTACCGCGCCGAGGGCGAGCCGATGATGCTCGCCACCTCGTGGGAACCGCTGTCCGTCACCGGACGCACGCCCGTGCTGCTGCCGGAGGAGGGCCCGCTGGCCGGGCAGGGCGTGGTCGAGCGCATGGCGGCCCTGGACGTCGTCGTCGACAACGTCGCCGAGGAGGTCGGCGCCCGCCCCGGCCTCGCGGAGGAGACCGCGGTGCTGGGCGGCGTGCCGGGCCACGTCGTCATCGAGATCCGCCGCACGTTCTACGCCTCCGGCCTCCCCGTGGAGACCGCCGACATCATCGTCCCGGCCGAGCGCTACCGGGCGTCCTACCGCATGCCGGTCAAGTGACGCCGGCGTAGCGCGTGCCGCGTGCGGCGCGGCCGCCGAGGGGTGACGGCACGTCACGGCTAGGTGGCCTTCGGCCCGGTGCCGGCGCCCCGGGGGCGTGGCCCCGGCACGGGCGAGGGTTCGCGTGGCGTCCGGGCCCGTGCCCGTGTGCGGTGGTGTGCTCGGGGCGTCGCGATCGTTTCCGGGCTTGCGCCGCGTCCGTGGCGCCGGCGGACGGCCGTACGACCAGGGCGCCTTCCTGCGGGCCGCGCCTTCGTGCCTGGAGCCGTCCGATGTGGGCCTGCCGGCCCGGGGGCGGACGTCGGGAGTGAGCGCCGACTGCCGCACCCGGCTGGAACAGAGGGACGCGAGGTGTCCTGCCGCCCCTGCGGGGCGGAGGGCGACGGCGCGGCGCCATTCAGGGCCCGCAACGCCGTGCGGCGTGCGATCCGCGCGGCGGGCTCGAACCCGCGGACGATGCCGCGGCCATCGGGGTGCGCGGGGTTGTCCGCCCGCCGCGGACCGGGTGCCGGGCGGGCATGCGGTGATCCGTCGGTCGGGATGCCGCCCGTCCCGGGGCCCGGTGCGGTCAGCCCACCAGGGACTGGGTGCCGAGGACGGTGAGGAGGGCGAGGCGTTCGGCGTCCTCGGTGGCGGGCTCGGCGGTGTAGATCATGATGCGCAGGTCGCTGCCGGCCACGGTGAGCACATCGCAGTCCAGCCGCACCGGGCCCACCTCCGGATGGTCGATGGTCTTGTGCGCGGCTTCGTGGCGGCCGATCACCCCGGAGTCCCAGTGGGCGGTGAAGCGGTCGCTGCGTGCCCGCAGGTCCGTGATCAGCTGCCGCAGCCGCTGGTCGGACGGATAGCGTGCGGCGGCCGCGCGCAGGTCGGAGACCACCGCCGTCTCGAACGCCTCCAGGCCCTCCACAGGGTGCCGGGCGCGGCTGCTCAGGCCGAGGAAGTGCCGCCAGACGCCGTTGCGCTCGTTGCCGCGCCAGCCGGAGGGGTCGCCCATCAGGGCCGCGTACGGCGGGTTGTACTGGAGCAGCGTCCAGGAGGCGTCGTAGACCGCGACGGGCGTGCCAGCCATACGGTCCAGGAGCCGGTGGACGCTCGGGGCGATGTACGCGGGCACCGTCTCGGGCCCCGGCGGCGCCAGCCCGGCCAGCTCGAACAGGTGGGCGCGCTCGGTCGGGGACAGCCGCAGGGCACGGGCCATGGCCTCCACGACCTGCGCCGAGGGGTTCGAGGCCCGGCCCTGTTCCAGCCGGGTGACGTAGTCGACGGAGATCCCGGCGAGCTGGGCCAGCTCCTCGCGGCGCAGCCCGGCCGCGCGCCGGTGGCCGCCCGTGGGCAGGCCGGCCGCCTCCGGGGACACCTTGTCGCGCCACCGCCGCACCGCACTGCCGAACTCCGCTGTCGCCATGCCCCCAGTGTGCTCCCCGGGCGCGGTATCGCCCTGGTACCGCGAGTCCCAGGAACGCGGGACGACTGTCTGCGCGGCGCGCCCCGCCGCACGCTGGAGGCATCCGTCATCTGCCTACCGACCCCCCCCGACACAGGAGCGACACCATGCCGACCACTCTCATCACCGGCGCCAACAAGGGCCTCGGGTACGAGACCGCCCGCCGTCTGATCGCCGAGGGCCACACCGTCTGGATCGGCGCGCGGGACGCCGGGCGCGGCCGGGAGGCCGCCGAGCGGCTGGGCGCGCGCTTTGTCGTCCTCGACGTCACCGACGACGCCTCGGTGGCGGCCGCCGCGCGGACGGTCGAGGCCGACGGCGGGCTGGACGTGCTGATCAACAACGCCGGCATCGAGGTGCGCCGGGCGGACAACAGCGTGGTGCCCACCGTCGAGACCACCGCCGACGCGATGCGGCAGACCTTCGAGACCAACGTCTTCGGCGTCGTGCGGGTCACCCACGCCTTCCTGCCGCTGCTGCGCGGGTCCGCGGCCCCGGTCATCGTCAACGTCAGCAGCGGACTGGCGTCGCTGCACCACGTCTCCGACGCGGACCAGCCGGCGTACCTGTTCCCAGGCCTGGACTACCCGGCGTCCAAACTGGCGGTCAACATGATCACCGTGCAGTACGCGAAGGCCCTCCCGGACTTCCGGGTCAACGCGGTGGAGCCCGGTTTCACCAAGACCGATCTGAACGGCAACACCGGCTTCCAGACGGTCGAAGAGGGCGCGGAGATCATCGTCCGCATGGCGACGGTCGCCTCCGACGGCCCGACCGGCGGCTACTTCGACCGCAACGGCGTACTGCCGTGGTGACGAGTCATCAGATCGCACATCCCGGCGGCGTTTGGGGGCGGCCGGAGGCGCCGCCGGGGCGCGCGGGGGAGTCCGGAGGGCGCGAACGAGAGGCCCATCTGAGTCAACTCCCAATCGAACATGGCCCGATCGAGTCGAATACCGTCCGAACGTGTCCGACGCGTCACGTTGAGGCGTAGGCTCCGGCATATGCGCATCGCCGTTTCCTCGGACATGGACGAGCCTGTGGCGCGGCTGCTCGTCGACGAACTGCGCGGCCGCGGCCACACCGTCCTCCCGCACGGCGCACTCCGCGCCGGTGACCGCGAGGACTGGGCCTGGAGCGCCGAGAGCGCCGCCCGGGACGTCGCCGAGGGCCGCGCCGACCAGGCCGTGGTCTGCTGCTGGACCGGTACGGGAGCCTCCATCGCCGCCAACAAGGTGCCGGGCGTCCGCGCCGCCCTGTGCGTCGACGCGTACTCCGCCGACGGCGCCCGCACATGGAACGACGCCAACACCCTCGCGCTCAGCCTGCGGCTGACCAGCGGACCGCTGCTCCGGGAGATCCTCGACGCCTGGTTCGCGGGCGGTCCCAGCGCCGAGGACGACGACCGCGCCAACGTCGCGCACCTGGAGGAGATCCGATGAGCGGCGAGCTGGTGTGGGTCGTCATACGTCAGGACGACAACGGCAACCGCTACCGCGTCGGCCGCTACGCCACCCGCCAGGAGGCCGAGCGCGTCGCGGACACGCTCGACGCCCGCGGGCACAAGCAGCTCTACCTGATCGAGCGCATCGACCGCCGCGCGTCGTAAGGTTCCGCGCATGACGACGCGCGACGTGACGGTGGTGGTCGGTGCCGCCCTGCTCGACGACGGCAGGCTGCTCGCCGCCCGGCGCACCGCCCCGCCGGAGCTGGCCGGCCGCTGGGAGCTGCCCGGCGGCAAGACCGAACCCGGCGAGACCGCGCGGGACGCGCTGGTGCGGGAGCTGCGCGAGGAGCTGGGCATCGAGGCGGAACCGCTGGAACGCGTCCCGGGCGAGTGGCCGCTGAAACCGGGGTACGTCCTCCAGGTCTGGACGGCGCGCATCCTCACCGGGGAGCCCCGGCCGCTGCAGGACCACGACGAGCTGCGCTGGCTCGCCCCCGACCGCGTCGACGAGGTCGACTGGCTGGACCAGGACCGGCCGGCCGTGGCCTGGGCGGCGGCGCGGGCGTCCGGGCACTGATGCGCCGCCGTCCTGTCACCGCTGTCGTCCCCGCGGTCCGCGTCGCGCCCGCCTTCCCCGTCGTACCCGCGCCGGCCACCGCCCCGCGATACGCGACCCGGAATATCGGGTATGGGCTGATTGATGCGCCCATGACGCTCCGGCGGGCATCCGCCGGACACCTCGCAATCGTCTGGGGCCCCCACCCATGACAGGGAGCGACGACTCCACGCAGGACAGGGAGGGCACGCAGGAACCTGCGCGGCCCGGGGCCGGGGCGCCGCGTGCGCGCGGACTCGCGGGGCCGCAGCCGCCACCCGCCCCCACCACCGCGGGCAGCCTCCTGGACACACTGCGGCTGGCCGTGATCATGCTCGACACCTCCGGGCGGGTCCTGCTGTGGAGCCCGCTCGCGGAGGAGATGCTCGGCTGGGCGGGCGAGCACATCGTGGGGCGCCGGGTCGGCACCCTCCTGGCGACCGGCGCACCGCCGCCCGCCCGGGGCGCCCGCCGGCTCGCCGCCGTTCCGGCCCCGGGCCCGGCGGAACGCATCCTGGAGGAGCTGCTGCGCTCGGGGAGCTGGGACGGCGTCCTGTGGCTGCGCCATCGCGACGGCCACCGCGTCCAGGTGGAGGCCAGGGCCTCGATGCTGGTCGACGGCGACGGCCGCCATTTCGTGCTCGCCTCGGTCGCCGAGAGCAGCCGCATCCGCACCCTGGAGCACGACCTCGCGGCCCTGGACCCGCTCTTCGACTCCTCCCCGCTCGGCGTCGCCATCTTCGACACCGACCTGCGCTACATCCGCATCAACGACGCCCTGACCCGGATGAACGGCGTCCCCCGCGAGCAGACGCTGGGCCGCCGGGTCGAGGAGGTCGTGCACAAGGACGCCGCCGAGGAACTGGCCACGCTGCAGCGGCATGTGCTGGCCACCGGGCGGGCGGTCATCGACGTCGTGATCCCGGGGCCGGCCTCCGGATGGCGGTCGGTCTCCTACCACCGCCTGGAGGACCGGGCGGGCCGGGTGCTCGGCATCAGCTGCACCGTCATGGACGTCACCGAACGCCAGCACTCCGCGGCGAAGATCGAGCGCGCCCGGCGCCGGCTGGCGCTGCTCAACGACGTCGGCTCGCGGCTGGCGGACCTGCTGGACGTGCGGCGGATCGCCGAGCAGCTGGCGCAGACCCTGGTGCCCCGGTTCAGCGACTACAGCGGGGTCATCCTGCACGCCAACGTGCCGGACGGCGGCGAGCTGCCCGGCGCCCCGTACGGGGACGCCACCCAGATGCGCCAGCTGGGCATCGGGGCGATCAAGGAGGGGCCGCTCGTCGACCGGATGCTCGGCCTCGGCAAGGTCATCCAGGTCGACCGGGCGTCGATCTTCGGCGCCGTGCTGCACACCGGCAGGCCCGCCCTGGTGCAGAGCCCGCGGGAACTGCGCGAGACGATCACCACCTACCCCGGCGACCCCAAGGTGCAGGCCGCGGTCGACCTCGGCATCCACTCCCTGATCGTGGCCCCGCTGCGGGCCCGCGGCATCGTGCTGGGCCTGCTGGTGGTCAGCCGGGCCGGCGGGCGCGAGCCCTTCGACGCCGAGGACCTCGCGCTGGCGATGGAGCTCGCCGACCGCTCCGCCGCCGCCCTGGACAACGCCCGCCTCTACATCCGCGAGCGCGAGGGCGCGCTGATGCTCCAGCGCAGCCTGCTGCCGCAGAGCGTCCCCGAACCCCCCGGCGTGGAGCTGGCCTTCCGCTATGTGCCGGGCAGTTCGGGCGCCGCCGCGGGCGGCGACTGGTTCGACGTGATCCCGCTCGCGGGCGGCCGGGTGGCGCTGGTCGTCGGGGACGTCATCGGGCACGGGCTGCGGGCCGCGGCGACCATGGGGCGGCTGCGCACGGCGGTGCGCACCCTGGCGGCGATGGAGATGGCGCCCGAGGAACTGCTGCGGCGGGTCGACGACCTCGGGGACGACCTGGCGGGGGACACGGCCGAGGGCTGGACGGCGACGTGCGTCTACGCCGTCTACGACCCCTCCACACGGCGGCTGACCGTCGCGCGTGCCGGGCATCCGCCGCCGGTCCTGGTCGTCCCGGGAACCGGCGGGAGCCACGGCGGCAGTGGCGTCAGCGGTGTCAGCGGCGCGGACGGCGCCGGCCGGGCGTACGAGGCGCGGCTGACGGACACCCCGGCCGGGGTGCCGCTCGGCGTCGGCGGGGTGGAGTTCGAGTCGGTGGAATTCGACGTCCCCGACCAGGCCGTGCTGGTGCTCTACACCGACGGCCTGATCGAGGCCCGCGACGAGGACATCGACGTCGGCCTGGACCGGCTCCGCGCGGTGCTCGCCCGGCGCCCTCCGCACTCCCTGGAGGCCACCTGCGACGACCTGCTGGCCACCCTCGCGCACGGCCGCGAACCCGACGACGTGGCCCTGCTGGTGGCCCGCCTCGGCGGCCTGCCCGAGGGCAGCACGGCCGCCTGGACCTTCGCCGCCGAGCCGAGCGCGGTCCGCCAGGCCCGGCGGCTCGTGCGGGACACCCTGACGCGGTGGGAGCTGCGGGAGCTGACCGACGTGACCGCGCTGCTCGTCAGCGAACTGGTCACCAACTCCCTGCGCTACGCCCACGGGCCGATCGGCGTCCGCATGGTGCGGGGCACCTCGCTGCTGGTCGAGGTCTCCGACCCGCTGCCCGATCCGCCACGCGAACGGTCCGCCGGCGCGGAGGACGAGGGCGGCCGGGGACTCCAGCTCGTGGCCCGCGCCTCCCGGCGCTGGGGGACGCGTCACGGGCCGCTGGGGAAGACCGTCTGGTTCGAACTCGCGCTGCCCGTACCGGCGTGACCGCCTCTCGCACGGTTCGGCGCGCTGGAGCAGGGTAGTTCAAGTGGGGCACCGGTGGGATCGGTACGCCTTGAGATGATGCTGTGATCGACAAGAGCATGTGCGGAACGGGGGTAATGCTGAATACTCGGCACCAGCCGGTCCGTATGTGTGAGCTGGAGGGGTCGGGCGTGAGCGATGAGCCATCGGGGGCCGTTGGGCCCCGGAACCCTGAGGCCCTGCCGCATAGCGCCTGGCAGTCGAGCCCGCCCGGGTCGATCTACGACTACATCCGGGTCGCGTCCTTCTCCCTCGGCCCCGACGGGCGGATCGATCAGTGGAGCGAGCGCGCCGAGGAGTTCTTCGGGGTGCCCGCCGCCGATGCCCTCGGCAAGGACCCGATCCGCGCCTTCGTACCCGAGGACCTCCGGGAGCGCGCGCACGAGCGCGTCGCGGAGATCCTCGACGGCCGCGAGTGGACCGGCGTCGTCCCCTACCGCGACAAGGCCGGCCAGGAGGGCCTCGCCGAGGTCTACGTCATGCCCTCCCGCGGCGAGACGAACGGCCGCGGGGCGCTGTGCATCGCCGTCGACATGCGGGTGCTGCGCCAGATCGAGACCGATCTCGCCTCCTCCCAGGCGGTGTTCGGCCAGTCGCCGATGGGCTTCATCCTCTTCGACACCAACCTGCGGCTGCTGCGCGTCAACGAGCGCTTCGCCAGCGTCTTCGGCCGCACGCCGGGCGGCCACCACGGCCGCAGCCCGCACGACTTCCTCTCCCGCGTCGAGGCCGACCGGCTGACCGCCGCGCTCAAGCAGGTGCTGGACAGCGGCGACCCGGTGCTGGACATGACGATCGTCGGCACGGTCCCCGCGGCCGGCGGGGCGAGCAGCCGCCGGCGCTGGGCCATCTCGCTGTACCGGCTGCACAGCGGCAGCGGGCGGCCCATCGGCGTCGCCGGACTCGCCCAGGACGTGACCGGGCGCCAGCGCGCCGAGCGGGAGGCCGCGCACACCCGCCGCAATCTCGCGCTGCTCAACGAGGCCGGCCGGCGCATCGGCAGCTCCCTGGACCTGGAGACCACCGCCCGCGAACTGCTCGACGTCGCCGTGCCGCACTTCTGCGACCTGGCCTCGGTCGACCTCTACCAGGCCCTCCTGGTGGGCGAGGAGGGCCCGGTCGGCACCGCCGACGGCAGCGGCGAGGTCCGCCGGGTGGCCTTCGCCAGCGCCGTCTCCGACGCCCCGGTGACCCGGCTGGGCGGGGAGCACGGCAGCAGCCCGGTCTCGGTGGGAGCCGTGCACCGCTATCCGTTCAACTCCCCCTGGGCGGGCGCCCTGCGCACCGCTCAGACCCAGGTCATAGCCGGCGACGGCGGCGACTCCGAGGTGGAGCTCGGCGAGCTGGGCGGCGGACTCGTCCAGTCGACCCTGGCGGTGCCGGTCGTCGCCCGTGACACCGTGCTCGGCCTGGTGCAGTTCGCCCGCGCCAAGGGCAGCGAGCCGTTCTCCGAGCGCGACCGCATGATCGCCGAGGAACTGGCCGCCCGCGCCGCCATCTTCATCGACAACGCGCGGCTGTACCGCCGCGAGCACGAACGCGCCCTGATCCTCCAGCGCAGCCTGCTGCCCCCCGGCAACCCCGAGGCCGCGGGCCTCGACATCGCCTGCCGCTATCTGCCGGGCAACATGGAGACCGAGGTCGGCGGCGACTGGTTCGACGTCATCGAGCTGCCCGGCCACCGCACCGCGCTCGTCGTCGGCGACGTCATGGGCCGCGGCCTGCGCGCCGCCGTCGCCATGGGCGAACTGCGCACCGCGGTGCGCACCCTGGCGCTGCTCGACATCGAGCCCGCCGACGTCCTGACCGCCCTGGACGAGGTCGCCCGCGGCCTCGGCGGCAGCGGCGAGGGCCGCACCAGCCGGCACGGCAAGGAGGCGGACTCCTCCGACCTGTCCGAGGTCTACCTCGCCACCTGCGTCTACGCCGTCTACGACGCCATCACCCGCCGCGTCACCATCGCCAACGCCGGCCATCTGCCGCCCGTCCTGGTCGAGCCCGGCGAGCCGGCGATGATGCTGGAGGTACCCACCGGCATGCCGCTCGGCGTCGGCGGCGAACCCTTCGAGGAAGTCGAGGTCGACCTCCCCGACGGCGCGCTGCTGGCCCTGTACACCGACGGCCTGGTCGAGTCCCGCAGCCACCCCCTGGACGAGGGCCTACGAGCCTTCCGCATGGCGCTCGACGACCCCCAGCGCCCGCTGGAGGACGTCTGCGACCACATACTGGCCCGGCTCGACACCGCCCACGGCGAGGACGACATCGCCCTGCTGATGGCCCGCGTGCACGGCCTGCCCGCCGACTCGGTCGGCGACTGGACGCTGGAGCCGACCCCCCGCTCGGTCGCCAGAGCCCGCGAACTGGCCCGCGACTGCCTGCTGTCCTGGGATCTGGCGGCCCTGGTGGACACCACCGAACTGCTCGTCAGCGAACTGGTCACCAACGCCCTGCGGCACGGCCACGGCGACATCCGGCTGCGCCTGCTGCGCGACCGCACCCTGGTCTGCGAGGTCTGGGACGACGCCCTCGTGCAGCCCCGCCGCCGGCGCGCCCGCGCCACCGACGAGGGCGGCCGGGGCCTGCAACTGGTCTCGCTGCTCAGCACGCGCTGGGGCTCACGCCGCACGCACCGCGGCAAGACGGTCTGGTTCGAACTCGCGCTGCCCACCGACGGCGGCGGCACCTCGGGGGAGGACACGATCGAGGCGCTGCTCAGCCTGTTCTGAGCAGCGCCCCGGTGAACGCGGACCCGGCCGGTCAGCTGCTGCGGCGGCGGATCTTGTCGCCCAGCCAGACCAGCGGGTCGTACTTGCGGTCCACCGCGCGCTCCTTGAGCGGGATGAGCGCGTTGTCGGTGATCTTGATGTGCTCGGGGCACACCTCGGTACAGCACTTGGTGATGTTGCAGTAGCCGAGCCCGTGCTCCTCCTGGGCGGACCGCTTGCGGTCCAGACCGGCCTCCTCGGCCGCGTCCAGCGGGTGCATGTCGAGTTCGGCCACACGCATCAGGAAGCGCGGGCCCGCGAAGGCCTTCTTGTTCTCCTCGTGGTCACGGACGACGTGGCAGGTGTTCTGGCACAGGAAGCACTCGATGCACTTGCGGAACTCCTGTGAGCGCTCCACGTCCTCCTGGAACATCCGGTACTCGCCCGGCGCGACCCCCTTGGGCGGGACGAAGGAGGGGATCTCGCGCGCCTTCTCGTAGTTGAAGGACACATCCGTCACCAGGTCCCGCACGACCGGGAAGGTGCGCATCGGGGTGACCGTGACGGTCTCCTCGCGACTGAAGACCGACATACGGGTCATGCACATCAGCCGCGGCCGGCCGTTGACCTCCGCGCTGCACGAACCGCACTTGCCCGCCTTGCAGTTCCACCGCACCGCCAGGTCGCCGGCCTGGGTGGCCTGGAGGCGGTGGATGATGTCGAGGACGACCTCGCCGTCGTGCACCTCGACCTCGTAGTCCCTGAGCTCACCGCCGTCGGCGTCACCGCGCCACACCCTGAAGTGCCCCGAGTATGTGCTCACCGGTCCAGCTCCTCGTCCGTCAGGTACTTCAGCAGTTCGTCCTTCTCGAACAGCGCGAGCAGGTCGTCGCGGATCGGGACCGACTCGCGCCGGTCGACGGAGACCTCGCCGAAGGCGTTCGCCGGATCGGAGAGCCGGCACACCAGGTTGAGCTTGCGCCAGCGCCGGTCCATCTCCGGGTAGTCGTCCCGGGTGTGCCCGCCGCGAGACTCCGTGCGCTCCAGCGCCGCCCGCGCCACGCACTCGCTGACCAGCAGCATGTTGCGCAGGTCGATCGCCAGGTGCCAGCCGGGGTTGAACTGCCGGTGCCCCTCGACCCCGGCCCGCCGGGCCCGCACCCGCAGGGCCGCCAGCCGGGTCAGCGCCTCCTCCATCTCGTTCTGCTTGCGGATGATGCCGACCAGGTCGTTCATCGTCTGCTGCAGTTCCTGGTGGAGGGAGTACGGGTTCTCCGCGACCTCGTCCGCGACCGTCTCGGCCTCCGCGCTGAACGGGCGCAGCGCCTCCGCCGCGGCGGCGTCGATCTGCCACTCCGCCACCGCGGGGCGGGCCCCGCCGAGCCCGGACGCGTACTCGCTCGCGTGCAGGCCCGCGCGCCGGCCGAAGACCAGCAGGTCGGACAGGGAGTTGCCGCCGAGCCGGTTGGAGCCGTGCATGCCACCCGCGACCTCACCGGCCGCGAAGAGGCCCGGCACCCCGGTGGCTGCCGCCGTGTCCGGCGCCACGTCCACGCCGCCCATCACGTAGTGGCAGGTGGGGCCGACCTCCATCGCCTCGGCGGTGATGTCGACATCCGCCAGCTCCTTGAACTGGTGGTGCATGGAGGGCAGTTTGCGCCGGATGACCTCGGCGGGCAGCCGCGTGGAGACATCCAGGAACACACCGCCGTGCGGGGTGCCGCGGCCCGCCTTGACCTCGGAGTTGATCGCGCGGGCCACCTCGTCGCGGGGCAGCAGCTCGGGCGGGCGCCGGTTGTTGTCCGGGTCCTCGTACCAGCGGTCGCCCTCCTCCTCGCTCTGCGCGTACTTCTCCTTGAAGACGTCCGGGATGTAGTCGAACATGAACCGCTTGCCGTCGGAGTTGCGCAGCACCCCGCCGTCGCCGCGCACCGACTCGGTGACGAGGATGCCCTTCACCGAGGGCGGCCAGACCATCCCCGTGGGGTGGAACTGCACGAACTCCATGTTGATCAGCGGCGCCCCGGCCAGCAGCGCCAGCGCGTGCCCGTCGCCGGTGTACTCCCAGGAGTTCGACGTCACCTTGAAGGACTTGCCGATGCCGCCGGTGGCCAGCACCACGGCCGGCGACTCGACCACGAAGAAGCGCCCGGACTCCCGCACGTAGCCGAAGATCCCCGACACACGGTCGCCGTCCTTGAGCACCCGGGTGACCGTGCACTCCTGGAAGACCTTCAGCCGGGCCTCGGGGTCGCCGTACTCGGCCTGGTCCTCCTGCTGCAGCGAGACGATCTTCTGCTGGAGGGTGCGGATCAGCTCCAGGCCGGTACGGTCGCCGACGTGTGCCAGCCGCGGGTACTCGTGGCCGCCGAAGTTGCGCTGCGAGATCTTCCCGTCCTTGGTGCGGTCGAAGAGCGCACCCCAGGTCTCCAGTTCCCACACCCGGTCGGGCGCCTCGCGGGCGTGCAGCTCCGCCATCCGCCACTGGTTGAGGAACTTGCCCCCGCGCATGGTGTCGCGGAAGTGCACCTGCCAGTTGTCGTGCGGATTGACGTTGGCCATGCTCGCCGCGATGCCGCCCTCGGCCATGACGGTGTGCGCCTTGCCGAAGAGCGACTTGCAGATCACGGCGGTGCGCATGCCCTGCTCGCGCGCCTCGATGGCGGCGCGCAGCCCGGCCCCGCCCGCGCCGACCACGACGACGTCGTAGGCGTGCCGTTCGACTTGCGTCATCAGAAGAACCTCGGATCGTCGAACGCCCCACTGGCGACCAGATAGACGTAGAAGTCGGACACCGCCACGCTGATCAGCGAGGCCCAGGCCAGCCCCATGTGGTGGCGGTTGAGCCGCCCCACCCAGGTCCACGCGCGATATCGCACCGGATGCCGCGAGAAGTGCTTCAGCCGTCCGCCGACGATGTGCCGGCAGGAGTGGCAGGAGAAGGTGTACGCCCAGATCAGGGCGATGTTCACCAGCAGCACCAGGGTGCCGAGGCCCATGTGCCCCCACGCGCCGCGCCCGTCCCGGAAGGCGAGGACGACGTCGTAGCTGAGGATCGCGGCCACCGGGATCGCGAAGTAGAAGAAGTACCGGTGGATGTTCTGCAGGATCAGCGGGAAGCGGGTCTCACCGCTGTACCCCGCGTGCGGCTCGGCCACCGCGCAGGCCGGCGGCGAGGCCCAGAAGCCCCGGTAGTACGCCTTGCGGTAGTAGTAGCAGGTCAGCCGGAAGCCCAGCGGGAAGATCAGGACGAGCAGCGCCGGGGACAGGCCCCACCAGTCGCCGAAGATCGGCCAGCGGGCGCCCAGCGGCATGTCCACGCAGTTCGACCCCAGACAGGGGGAGTAGAACGGCGAGACGTACGGCTCCGCGTAGTAGTGCGCGTTCGCGAAGGCGCGCCACGTCGAGTAGACGACGAACGCGGTCAGGCCCAGCGCGGTCAGCAGCGGTTGCAGCCACCAACGGTCGGTGCGCAGGTGGCGGGCGGGAATGGCGGCGCGCCCGGCGGACAGGACGCCGTGGCGCGCGGGTGGAGCGGGTGGAGGCGGTTCGGTTCCGGGTTCGGTTCCGGTGTCTGTGGCCAAAGGTGGCTCCCTAGGGCGCTCGGCGGTCCGGCGCCCCCAGCCCTTCGTCCTCCGCGCCGGACCAGAATGAGGGGTCGTACGGCGTGTCGGGGATGGTCACCATCTCCGGGCGCGGCTTCTGCCCCGTGTGCGTGGTGCTGACGCTGTCGCGCAGCAGCGCGAGGTCGTCGCTCAGGTGCTTGGTGTCGGCGCGCACGCGCCGCATGTCAAGACTGTCGCCGACCTGCTGCTCGAGCCGGGAGACGGCCCTTCCGAGCTCGTCCAGCCGACGCTGTACCGATGTCAGATCGTCCTGCAGGGACATGACTGTCCTCACCTCCGCCACGGTGCGGTGCACGGCGCTAGCGCCTGCCGAGTGTTGCGCGTCACAGTCGCGCTTGGGAAGAGATCTGCCGTGATTCTCCCACTCATGGGGGGCGTACGCCCGGCGCCGCGCGCCCCGTTGGGCCGGGCGGGTGGGAGCCGGGAGGCGTGCGTCGTGTCGAACACGAGGGGGCGTGATGATCGCTTTCAGTGAGGTGCGATAAGCCGCAAATATCGCCAGATGGTCATGGTCATGGTCCCGGTCGCGGAGGTACGCAACGATGGCCCGCAGCGCCCCCCTCTCCCCTCCCGCGCTCGCCACCGCGCTGACCCTCGCGCTGGCGACGCTCGCCGGTTGCTCCGCCGGCCGTGAGGACCCGCTCGCCGGGACCGACCTCGCCTCGGCGCCGCGCAGCGCGGTGCGCGACGGAGGCACTCTGCACTGGGCCGTCGACGCCGCGCCCGCCACGCTCAACGCCTTCTCGGCCCCGGCCGACGACACCACCGACATGGTGGCCGCGGCGGTGCTCCCGGCGACCTTCCGGCTGGACGGCAGCGGACGGCCGCAGCGGGACGCCGACCTGCTGGAGTCCGCGGAGGTCGTGGAGCGCGAGCCGCGCCAGGTCGTGTCGTACAAGCTCAACCCGAAGGCGGTCTGGAGCGACGGCCGGGCGGTGTCCACCGCCGACTTCGCCGCCCAGTGGAAGGCGCTGCGCGGCAAGGACGAGGCCTACTGGGCCGCCCGCAACGCCGGCTACGACCGCATCGCCTCGGTCGCGCAGGGCAAGGACCCCGGCGAGGTGCGGGTCACCTTCTCCCGTCGCTTCGCCGACTGGCAGTCGCTCTTCACCCCGCTCTACCCCAAGTCCGTCACCGGCACCGCCGCGGCGTTCAACGACTCCGCCCGCCGCGCGCTGCCGGTGGCCGGGGGCCCGTTCGCGGTGCGGAAGGTCACCGGCAAGGACGTCACCCTGGTCCGCAACCCCCGCTGGTGGGGCGACCGGGCGCGACTGGACAAGCTGGTGCTGACCGCCGTGCCGGCGCACCTGCGGGCCGCGGGCCTGGCCGACGGCACGCTGGACATGGCCAAGGTGGACCGCACCCCGAAGATCAAGCATGTGTCCGTGTACCGGACGCGCTCGGCCTCTTATACGCAGCTCGCCCTCAACGGCGCCGACGGCCCGCTGGCCGACGAGCGGGTCCGACGCGCCGTGGCCCGCGCGATCGACCGCCAGGAGATCGCGCGCTCGGTGCTCAAGCCGGTCGGCCTGCCCGACGAACCGCTCGGCAACCACCTGCTGCTCGCCTCCCAGGCCGGGTACGCGGACCACAGTTCCGCCCTCGGCGAGTCCGACCCCAAGGCGGCCCAGGCCATGCTCGCCGACGCGGGCTGGCGCCGCACCGCCCTGGCCCCCGCAGGTCCGGCCCGGCGCAACGTGGCGGCGCCCGAGCACAAGGTCCGGGTCACGGTCGTCGAACCCTCCACCACCGTGCTGCGCAAGGACGGCAAGGCGCTCACGCTGCGCTTCGTGCTGCCGGAGTCCAACAAGGCCCTGGACGCGGTCGGCGGCCGCATCGCCGCCATGCTCTCCGGGATCGGCGTCCGCACCGAGATCCAGAAGGTCTCCGACGAGAGCTTCCTGCGCGACCACCTGGCCGCCGGCGACTTCGACCTGGCGCTGTACTCCTGGCCCGGCACGGCCTTCCCGGCCACCGACACCCGGCCCATCTACGCCAAGCCCGAGGCCGGCCCGGACGGGAGCCTGGTCGTCGCACAGAACTTCCCCCGGGTCGGCACCGACCAGATCGACCAGCTTCTCGACCAGGCCTCCGGCGAGCTCGACCCGGACACCGCCCGGGACCTCGCGGCCCGCGCCGACGCCCGCATCTGGGCCGTCGCCGGCTCCCTCCCCCTCTTCCAGCGGCCCGAACTGATCGCCCTGCGCTCCTCGGTCCTCAACGCGGGCGCCTTCGGCTTCGCGACCCCGCGCTTCCAGGACATCGGCTTCAAGAAGTAGGGGCCCGCACCCCGGGGGCGGGGAGGGGAGAACGGAACCGGTCTCAGATGTTCCTCAAATGACGGGAGCGCCCCGGCACCGCGGGGAACGATCGTCGCGACCGCACCACACCACGGGGACATCATGAAAACGGGGGGACGCCATGAGGCGTTGGACAGCGGGCTGCGCGGTGATCGCGGCCATCGCGGCCACGGGTGCGTGCACCGCGACGGAACCGGCGACGGGGGCGCGGACCGCGCCCCCGCAGCCGGTGAAGGTGGCGACGGCAGAGCGGGCCTGTGAGGACGGCCGGTACACATGGTTCAACATCGAGCGGCCGCGACGGCTCACCGGCCTGACCGCGCCGGAGACGAAGGGGAAGGGCGGCGGCACGCTGCACCACCCGATGCGGCGCCTGTCCAGGCCCGTGACCTTGGTCACCGCCGTGGGCCCGGCGCTCTCCTCGCGTGACGTGCTGTTCTCGCTGGCCCTGCGGATCGGCGAGGCCGGGCCGGACGACGAGCCCGGGAACCTCGCGTTCACCGAGGCGGGCCGCAGGCCCGAGGGCTTCGACGGCGTCACGACTCCGGCGGGTGCGGGCCGTTTCGTGCGGTGGGCGGATGTGCGGGCCGTGGAGGCGGACTTCCGCTACACCTGTCCCGGTGGGACGACCACCACCGGGCACGCCGAGAGCTGGACGATCCAGGGCGAGGGCCTCCTCGACTGCGAGAGGCACATCGGCGGCGGCAGCGGGAGTCCGGCCTCGCGGGCCCTGGCCCGCGAGGCGGCCCGGCTGTCCTGCGGACCGGATGCGGCGGCCGCCCGGCCCTGAGCGCGGGCGGCCGATCATGCCCGGGCGGTCGTTACCGTCCGGGCCCCGTACCATGGGGTGAGGCCGTGGCTTGACTCGCCCGGCGGGCTGGTGTGCCGACGAGGGCACGCCGCCCCACCTACCTACCCGGGAGAAGCGCCCCAGTATGCCCACGCGCAACGACATTCGTAATGTCGCCATCGTCGCCCACGTCGACCACGGCAAGACGACGCTGGTGGACGCCATGCTCAAGCAGGCCGGAGCCTTCGCCGCGCACCAGCATCTGGACGACCGGATGATGGACTCCAACGACCTGGAGCGCGAGAAGGGCATCACCATTCTCGCGAAGAACACGGCCGTGAAGTACCACCCCAAGGGTGGCGGCGACCCCATCACGATCAACATCATCGACACCCCCGGCCACGCCGACTTCGGTGGCGAGGTCGAGCGCGGCCTGTCGATGGTCGACGCGGTCGTGCTGCTGGTGGACGCCTCCGAGGGCCCGCTGCCGCAGACCCGCTTCGTGCTGCGCAAGGCGCTGGCCGCGAAGCTGCCGGTCATCCTCTGCATCAACAAGACCGACCGCCCGGACTCCCGGATCGACGAGGTCGTCAACGAGACGTACGACCTGTTCCTGGACCTGGACGCGGACGAGGAGCAGATCGAGTTCCCGATCGTCTACGCCTGCGCGCGTGACGGCGTGGCCTCGCTGACCAAGCCGGAGAACGGCACCGTCCCGGCCGACAGCGACAGCCTGGAGCCGTTCTTCTCCACGCTGCTCGCGCACGTGCCGGCCCCGGCGTACGACGAGGCCGCGCCGCTGCAGGCGCACGTCACCAACCTCGACGCCGACAACTTCCTGGGCCGCATCGCGCTGCTCCGTGTCGAGCAGGGCGAGCTCAAGAAGGGCCAGACGGTCGCGTGGATCAAGCGTGACGGTTCGATCGCCAACGTCCGCATCACCGAGCTGATGATGACCGAGGCGCTCACCCGCAAGCCCGCCGAGAAGGCCGGCCCGGGCGACATCTGCGCCGTCGCCGGTATCGCCGACATCACCATCGGCGAGACGCTGGCCGACCCGGAGAACCCGATCGCGCTGCCGCTGATCACGGTGGACGAGCCGGCGATCTCCATGACCATCGGTGCCAACACCTCCCCGCTGGTCGGCCGCGGCCCCGGCGGCAAGGGTGCCGACAAGTCGGCGGTCAAGGACCGCAAGGTCACCGCCCGTCTGGTCAAGGACCGTCTGGAGCGCGAGCTGATCGGTAACGTCAGCCTCCGGGTCCTGCCGACCGAGCGCCCCGACACCTGGGAGGTGCAGGGCCGCGGTGAGCTGGCGCTGGCCATCCTCGTCGAGACCATGCGCCGGGAGGGCTTCGAGCTGACCGTCGGCAAGCCGCAGGTGGTCACCCGCGAGGTCGAGGGCAAGGTCCACGAGCCGGTCGAGCGCATCACCATCGACGTGCCCGAGGAGCACATGGGCGCCGTGACGCAGCTCATGGGCACCCGCAAGGGCCGGATGGACAACATGTCCAACCACGGCTCGGGCTGGGTCCGCATGGAGTTCATCGTCCCCTCCCGCGGTCTGATCGGCTTCCGTACCGAGTTCCTGACCGGAACGCGCGGCACGGGTATCGCCCACTCGATCCACGAGGGCCACGAGCCGTGGTTCGGCCCGCTGGTGACCCGTAACAACGGCTCCCTGGTCGCCGACCGTGCCGGTGCCGTCACCGCCTTCGCGATGACGAACCTCCAGGAGCGCGGTGTGCTCTTCACCGAGCCGGGCACCGAGGTGTACGAGGGCATGATCGTCGGCGAGAACTCCCGCGCCGACGACATGGACGTCAACATCACCAAGGAGAAGAAGCTCACCAACATGCGCTCCTCCTCCGCCGACTCCTTCGAGGCGATCGTCCCGCCGCGCAAGCTCTCCCTGGAGCAGTCCCTGGAGTTCTGCCGCGACGACGAGTGCGTCGAGGTGACCCCGGAGACGGTCCGCATCCGCAAGGTCGTCCTGGACCAGAAGGAGCGCGGTCGTACCGCCTCCCGCGCCAAGCGCTGACGCAAGGCCCCGGACACCGGCCCCGGTTGCCCGTTCCCACGGGCGGCCGGGGCCGGTGCCCTTTGTGTGACCCGTGCCATGACGGCGCGCGGCGGGCCGGCGCACCTGTGAGCCGGGCCACGCCCGGCGCCTTCCACGGGCGGCCGTTGTGACCGATGTCACCGCCGCAACCACCCGGCATACCGGGCCTCGTGGCCGCGGCGGAGTGTCGCGGTTACGCCAATGGCGCGGCCGCGACAGCACGTTCCGTGGCGGTCCGTCAGCCCCGTACATTCGCGTGGAATCCACGCGGTTCGCGGCAAGTGTTTTTCATCAGCCGACGTCCGAATACCGGACAGTGTTCACCGTTACTTGTGTTACAAGTCCGTTTCGTCGGTGTCTGTCTACAATCCAAATGTCCGAATTGCGAAACTGTTTTGGACCGGTTGTGACCAAAACGAGATCGTAAGTGTGTGGTTCGTAGGCCCAACGTGACCGATAGTTGGAGCCGTTGAGCTCGGGTCAATGGGTCCAAGCGCTTATGGGGAGCGCCGACTCACGAGCACAGGCAGCCGTAGTCCACTGTCAGGGGTGTCAGTGGGGTCCGGCGCCTTTCACGTACGGACAGTGACTCCTGAGGAGGCAAACCCATGCGCGGTGCCAAGAGCGCCACCTGGGTCGCAGGTGCGATCATCGTTGCTATGGCTGCTACCGCTTGCGGTGGTGGCGGCGGCGACAAGGGAAGTAACGACGCCGACGGCGGCTTCAACCCCAACGGCAAGTTCTCCGTCGAGGTGGGTGAGCCGCAGAACGCTCTGGTGCCTTCCAACACCCAGGAGAGCAACGGCGGCATCGTTGTGGACTCGCTGTTCTCGCAGCTGGTCGACTACGACCCCCAGGGCAAGATCATCATGTCGAACGCCAAGTCGGTCGACACCAAGGACAACAAGACCTTCACGGTCACCCTGAAGGACGGCTGGACCTTCCACGACGGCACCCCGGTGACCGCGGAGTCCTACGTCAAGGCGTGGAACTGGGGCGCCAACGTCAAGAACGACCAGCTCAACTCGTCGTGGTTCGCCGACATCAAGGGCTACGAGGACGTTCACCCGGAGAAGGGTGACCCGAAGTCCGACGAGATGTCCGGTCTGAAGGTCGTCGACGACAAGACCTTCACCATCGAGCTGACCACGCCGATCCCGTACTACGTGTACAAGCTCGGCTACACGGCGTTCTCGCCGCTGCCCGACTCCTTCTTCAAGGACCCGAAGGCCGCCGGCGAGAAGCCGGTCGGCAACGGCCCGTACCAGTTCGTCAGCTGGGACCACAAGAAGAGCATCGTGGTCAAGCGGTTCGACGCCTACAAGGGCGAGAACAAGGCGAAGAACGGTGGTGTGACGTTCAAGAACTACACCACCCTCGAGGCCGCCTACGAGGACCTGAAGTCGGGCAACGTCGACGTCCTGCGTCAGATCGCCCCCAAGGACCTCCCGGTCTACCGTGACGACCTCGGCGACCGCGCCGTGGACCAGCCGTACTCGGCCATCCAGTCCATCGTCCCGGCCTTCTACTCCAAGCAGTGGAAGAACGTCGACCCCAAGGTCATCCAGGGTCTGTCGATGGCGATCGACCGCGACACCATCACCAAGACCGTGCTCCAGGGCACCCGTGAGCCCGCCACCGGCTTCGTCGCCAAGGGCGTGCTGGGCTACCAGGACAACGTCGGCGGCGACGTGTTCAAGTACGACCCGGCGAAGGCCAAGGAGCTCATCAAGGAGGGTGGCGGCGTCCCGGGCAACTCGATCTCCATCCAGTACAACGCGGACGGCGGTCACAAGGACTGGGTCGAGGCTGTCTGCAACAGCATCACCAACGCCACGGGCATCAAGTGCGTCGGCGACTCCAAGGCCGACTTCCAGAGCGACCTGGACGCCCGCACGGCCCACGAGGTCAAGTCGATCTACCGCAGCGGCTGGGTGCTCGACTACCCGGTGAACGCGAACTTCATCCGTGACCTGTACGGCACCACGTCGGGTGGCAACCAGTCGGGCTTCTCCAACAAGGCGCTCGACAAGCTGATCGAGGAGGCGGACACCGCCCCCACCCTCGACGACTCCGTCGCGAAGTACCAGGAAGCCGAGAAGAAGATGGTCGAGCTCATGCCCGCCATCCCGCTCTGGTACTACAAGGTCAACGCCGGCTACTCGGAGAACGTGACGGGCGTCAAGTACGCCCAGAACGGTGACCCGATCCTCACCGGCGTACAGGTCAAGAAGTAACCACTCGCGTAGTGAGCACACCGGCGCGGGACTGACGACAACGTCGGACGCGCGGGGTGCAGGCAGTGGCTGGGGGGCCCTTCTCCCGTCTTCCGTCAATCGGAGGACGGGGGAAGGGCCCATCTCTGCTGCCGCGGCGACTGACATGGAGGCACGATGGGGCGTTATGTCGCACGACGACTGCTCCAGATGATCCCGGTTTTCATCGGGACGACTCTGCTGATCTTTTTCATGGTCTATGCCCTGCCCGGCGACCCCGTAAGGGCGCTGTTCGGTGACAAGGCAGCGGATCCGACGACTGTGGCGCGACTGCGCCACGACCTCGGGCTCGACCAGCCGATCCTGAAGCAGTACTGGGATTACATGACCGGCATTCTTCTGCACTTCGACTTCGGCAACCAGATTGCCAGCGGTCGGCCGGTGCGGGACGTGCTCGGTGACGCCTTCCCGGTGACGATCCGACTCGCGGGGCTCGCCTTCGTGATCGAACTGGTCGTGGGCATCGCGCTCGGCGTCTGGGCCGGCATGCGTGCGGGCAAGCTCGCCGACTCGGCGGTACTGATCTTCACCCTGCTGCTGATCTCGGTCCCGGTCTTCGTCCTCGGCTTCATCTTCAAGCTGGTATTCGCCTACCAGCTCGGCTGGGTGACACCGAACGTCCAGGACGACTCGAACTACGGGCAGTTGCTGATGCCGGCGATTGTGCTGGCGAGCCTCTCGCTCGCCTATGTGGCCCGGCTCACGCGTACGTCCATAGCCGAGAACCTGCGCGCGGACTACATGCGGACCGCCATCGCCAAGGGCCTGCCCCGGCGTCGCGTGGTCGGTGTGCACCTGATGCGCAACTCGATGATCCCCGTGGTCACCTTCCTCGGCACCGACATCGGCGCCCTGATGGGCGGTGCGGTCGTCACCGAGGGCCTGTTCAACATCCACGGCATCGGCGGCACCATCTACGAGTCCATCGTGCGCCGTGAGGGGACCACGCTGGTCGGTCTGGTCACCGTCCTCGTGCTGGTCTTCCTCGTCACCAGCCTGCTCGTCGACCTGCTCTACGCGGTCCTGGACCCGAGGATCCGTTATGCCTGACGTGACCAAGACCGCCGTGGAGAACGCGGACCCGATGGCGACGACCGCAGCGGACGCCGCCGCCGTCGTGGACCCCAAGGCCGAGAAGGCCCGCAGCCTGTGGGGCGACGCCTGGAGCGACCTGCGGCGCAACCCGTACTTCGTGGTCTCCGCCGTGCTGATCCTCCTGCTGCTGGTCATCGCCGCCTTCCCGGGCCTGTTCACCAGTGCCTCGCCGACCTACGGCGACCTGCGGAACCACTACCTGAGCAAGCCGCAGTACGGCCACGTCTTCTCCCCCGAGTGGCTCGGCTACGACGGCCAGGGGCGCAGCGTCTACGCGCGTATGATCTACGGCACCCGCGCCTCCATCGAGGTGGGCGTCTGCGTGACGATCCTGGTCACCCTGCTGGGCGGCCTGGTCGGCATGATCGCCGGTTACTTCGGCGGCATCGTCGACTCGATCCTCTCCCGGATCACCGACGTCTTCTTCGCCATTCCCTTCCTGCTCGGCACGATGGTGGTCCTGAACTCCTTCACCGACCGCACCGTCTGGGTCGTGGTCGGGGCGCTGGCCTTCCTCGGCTGGACGCAGATCACGCGTGTCATGCGCGGTTCGGTGATCACCATCAAGCAGGCGGACTACGTCCACGCCGCCAAGGCACTGGGCGCGAACACCAGCCGGATCCTGCTGAGGCACATTCTTCCGAACGCCGTCGCCCCCGTGATCGTGGTCGCCACCATCGCGCTCGGCGGCTACATCTCGGCCGAGGCCACACTGTCCTACCTGGGACTCGGACTGCCCTCGACGGTGGTCTCCTGGGGCCAGGACATCTCCGGTGGTGCCGCGCAGATCCGTACGGCGCAGTACATCATGCTGTACCCGTCGATCATGCTCAGCATCACGGTCCTGGCGTTCATCATGCTCGGCGATGCGGTCCGCAACGCCCTCGACCCCAAGCTGCGCTGAGGGAGGCGTACGTGACCATCATCGACAAGAACGCGGAGGTGCCCGCTCCCCGAACAGGGGACGCCGGCACCCCCCTGCTGGAAGTCCGTGATCTGCACGTGGAGTTCCACACCCGCGACGGCATCGCCAAGGCCGTCAACGGCGTGAACTACACCGTGTCGGCCGGCGAGACGCTCGCCGTGCTCGGTGAGTCCGGCTCCGGCAAGTCCGTGACCGCGCAGGCGATCATGGGCATCCTCGACATGCCGCCCGGCAGGATCCCGCAGGGCGAGATCCTCTTCCGCGGCCAGGACATGCTCAAGATGTCCGGCGAGGAGCGCCGGAAGATCCGTGGTCGCAAGATCGCCATGATCTTCCAGGACGCGCTGTCCTCGCTCAACCCGGTGCTCACCGTCGGCTACCAGCTGGCCGAGATGTTCCGGGTGCACCAGGGCATGTCCAAGAAGGACGCCAAGGCCAAGGCCATCGAGCTGATGGACCGGGTCCGCATCCCGGCCGCCAGGGAGCGGGTCAACGACTACCCGCACCAGTTCTCCGGCGGTATGCGCCAGCGCATCATGATCGCGATGGCGCTGGCCCTGGAGCCGGACCTGATCATCGCCGACGAGCCGACCACCGCGCTCGACGTGACGGTGCAGGCCCAGGTCATGGACCTGCTCGCGGACCTGCAGCGCGAGTTCAACATGGGTCTGATCCTCATCACCCACGACCTGGGTGTCGTCGCCGACGTCGCCGACAAGATCGCCGTGATGTACGCGGGCCGCATCGTCGAGACGGCGCCGGTCCACGAGATCTACAAGCGCCCGGCCCACCCCTACACCAAGGGTCTTCTGGAGTCGATCCCGCGCCTGGACCAGAAGGGCCAGGAGCTCTACGCGATCAAGGGTCTGCCTCCGAACCTGCTGCGCATCCCCACCGGTTGCGCCTTCAACCCGCGTTGCGAGATGGCGCAGGACATCTGCCGCACCGAGGTCCCCAAGCTCCTCTCGGTGACCGAGCGGGACGGCAGCGAGCTGCCGGGCCGCGGCAGTGCGTGCCACTTCTGGAAGGAGACGATCCATGGCTGACGTCACCAACAACGGCGAGGCCGTCTCCGACGAGGTGGCCGCGGTCGAGGCCGCGCTCGCGAAGCCGGTCCAGCGCGGAGAGCCGATCCTCCAGGTGCGCAACCTGGTCAAGCACTTCCCGCTGACCCAGGGCATCCTGTTCAAGAAGCAGGTCGGCGCCGTCAAGGCCGTCGACGGTGTCTCCTTCGACCTGTACCAGGGCGAGACCCTGGGCATCGTGGGCGAGTCCGGCTGTGGCAAGTCCACGGTCGCCAAGCTGCTGATGAACCTGGAGCGCGCCACCGCAGGCGAGGTCTTCTACAAGGGCCAGGACATCACCCGGCTGTCCGGACGGGCGCTCAAGGCCGTCCGCCGGAACATCCAGATGGTCTTCCAGGACCCGTACACCTCGCTCAACCCGCGTATGACGGTCGGCGACATCATCGGCGAGACCTTCGACATCCACCCCGAGGTGGCCCCGAAGGGCGACCGGCGCCGCAAGGTGCAGGACCTGCTGGACGTCGTCGGCCTCAACCCGGAGTACATCAACCGGTACCCGCACCAGTTCTCCGGCGGCCAGCGGCAGCGCATCGGCATCGCCCGCGGTCTGGCGCTCAACCCGGAGATCATCATCTGCGACGAGCCCGTCTCGGCGCTGGACGTCTCCGTGCAGGCGCAGGTCATCAACCTGATGGAGAAGCTGCAGGACGAGTTCAACCTGTCCTACATCTTCATCGCGCACGACCTGTCCATCGTCCGGCACATCTCCGACCGCGTCGGCGTGATGTACCTGGGCAAGATGGCCGAGATCGGCAGCGACACCGCGATCTACGACCACCCCACCCACCCGTACACCCAGGCGCTGCTGTCGGCCGTGCCGGTGCCGGACCCCGAGGCGCGCGAGCACCGCGACCGCATCATCCTCACCGGTGACGTGCCGTCCCCGGCCAACCCGCCGTCCGGCTGCCGCTTCCGCACCCGCTGCTGGAAGGCACAGGACCGCTGCGCGACGGAGGAGCCCCTGCTGGCGATCCCGGAGCGCTTCAAGGACGTCAAGACCCCGGCCGCGCACGACTCGGCGTGCCACTTCGCCGAGGAGAAGGACGTCGTCCACGCGACGGTCTGAGTACGGCCCGTAGCGTCCGAAGGGCGCCCACGCGATCATCGCGTGGGCGCCCTTCCGCGTGTAACGTCCCCGGGCTCCCAGGCGTGTTCCTCAGTGAGAAGCCTGCAACCGGTGACGACGGACGACGACGGACAGGGAACGGGGACGGGGGCCGATGCCGAAGAGGCCGGACGAAGAGGAGTTTGACGCCTTCTACGCCACCACGGCCAAAGGTCTGGTCGCCACGGTCTACGCGATGACCGGTGACCTGGCGGAGGCCGAGGACGCGGTGCAGGAGGCGTACGCGAGGGCCTGGCAGAGATGGGACCGGCTGACCCGGGAGGGCGATCCGCTGCCCTGGGTCCGCACGGTGGCCTCGCGCCTGGCCATCTCCACCTGGCGGCGCACCCGCAACCGCCTGCGGGCCCAACTGCGCCACGGTCCGGCGCCCGACACGCCCGCGCTCTCCGCGGACCGGGTCGCCCTGGTGGCCGCTCTGCGTGAACTCACCCCGGACCAGCGGCGGGTGGTGGTGCTGCACCACCTGCTGGACCTGCCGGTGGAGGAGGTGGCCCGCGAGACGGGAGCGTCCAGCGGTGCGGTGCGCACCCGGCTGAGCCGGGCCCGCAAGGTGCTCGGCACGCTGCTCACGGACATCGACACGAACGACGAGGGGGTGGCCACGCATGGCTGAGGTCGAGGAACTGCTGGAGGGCGTCCCGGTGCGCCTCGCGCCGGCGCAGGCGGTGCGGGCCCGGGGCGAGCGCCGCCGGGCGCGGCAGCGGCTGGGCGGGGCCGCGGTCGTGGTGGTCGCCGCCGTGGCGGTGGGCGTCGGCTCGTGGGCCGCGCAGAGCCCGCCACGGGACACACCGCCGGCGGCGACGCGCACGGAGAACCCGTTCGTGGTGGGGGGTGTGGTGCGGCTGCTGCCGGCGAACAGCGTGGCCTACTTCAAGACCCGCGCCTGGACCGCCGACGCGGTCACGTCGGACTCGGCCGGGCTGCCGTCGGTCGGGCTCGACGGGGTGTGCGGCGGCACGGTGGGCGCGGACCCCGCCGCCGGGCAGCAGTTCGCCCGGACGTACACCGGCAAGGGGGGCGCCAGGGCCCGGCACCGTATCGCGGAGTACGCCGACTCCGGCCTGGCCCAGGACGCGATCCGGGGGATGGACCACCGGCTCGCGCAGTGCGGGGTGCGGCAGACCGGGGAGGGCGGTGGGGACCGCCCCTGGGTCCAGTACGCGGGCACCACGGGGGACGGCACGCAGCTCCGGGTCAGCCTGGAGCGCGCGGGCGCGTGGGTCTCGGTCGTCGAGATCCAGTTCGCCGCGCGGTCCTGAGACGGGCGGGGACCGGGCGGGGAACGGGTCCGCCCCGCCGCCGTGGGAACGGTGGCGGGGCGGACCCGTGGCAGCTGCTTACTTGGTGTAGCCGATGTTCTCGTAGCGCAGGTCCTGGAAGCCGTAGGCACCGATGTTGACCAGGTTCTTCTGGACGGCGTAGATGTCGGGGCGCTGGTACAGCGGCAGCAGGTTCGCCTGCTGCCAGATCAGGACGTCGGCCGCGTTGGCGTCGGTGATGGCCTGGGCCGGGTCGGTGTCCGCCGCGGCCTTGTTCATGGCCGTGTCGAGCTCGTCGCTGCCCACGCCGGTGTAGTTCTGCTGGATGTTGTCACCGACGGGCTTGGCGTAGATCGACTTGGTCGACGACACCGGGAAGGCGGTGCCGAGCCAGGAGAAGGCCGTCAGGTCGAAGTTGCCGGTGTTGACGTACTTGTCGAAGAACTCCTGGACCGGGACGGTCTTGATGTTCAGCTTGATGCCGACCGCCTTGAGCATCGGCTGCATCAGCTTGCCCTCGTTGGCGGAGGTGCTGACGTTCGCCGGGATGACGAAGTCCAGCTCCAGGGTCTTGCCGCCCTTGGTGCGGAACTCGCCGTCCTGCTTCCAGCCGGCCTCGTCCAGCAGGCTCTTGGCCTTGGCCTGGTCGAAGACGCCGACGCCGGCCGCGTTGTCCTTGTACCCCTTCTGGTTGGTGACGAAGAAGTGGTTGTTCAGGGGCTTGGGGTCCCAGTCCAGTCCCTGGAGGTCGGACTGCGCGATGGCGTCGCGGTTGAGGGCGGACATGATGGCCTGCCGCACCTTGACGTCCTTCAGGTTCGGGTGCGAGCCGTTGAAGGTGATGTGGCGGTAGTTGGGGCCGGCCGCCTTGCGGATCTCGGCGCCCTTGACCTGCTGGGCCTGCTTGTAACCGGCGGCGTCGGGGCCGACGTTGAAGAAGCCGATCTCGCCGTTGGCGAAGGCGCCGGCCTGGGCGTCGGCGTCCAGGGCCCGGTAGATGATCTTGTCGAGCACGGCCTTGTTGCCCCACCACTTGTCGTCGCGGACGACGGTGAGGGTCTTGGTGGTCTTGTCGATGCCCTGGAACTTGAACGGGCCGGCGGTGACCGGGATCTTGCCCAGGTAGCCGGAGTTGAAGCCGTCCGGGGTACCGATGACCGAGGCCGGGTAGAGCGGGCTGAACAGGCTCTTCCAGTCACCGAAGGGGCTGTCGAAGGTGACCACGACCTCCTGGTCGGTCTTGCCCTTCGCGACGCTGCTGATCAGCTCGTAGCCGGTGCTGGAGGAGATCTTGTACTTGGCGTCCTTGCCGTTCATCGCCTTCCAGCTGGCCTCCCAGTCCTTCCAGGACAGGGCCGTGCCGTCGGACCACTTGGCCTTGGGGTTGATCTCGTAGGTGACGACCTGCTTGCCGGAGCTGTCGTCCACCTTCGCCGAGGTGAGGTAGTCGGGGTTCGGGGTCACCGTGCCCGTCGCGTCCGACAGCATGGTGATCGGGATCAGGGCGCGCTCGACGTCCAGGCCATCCGCGAGCGTGCCGTCGACCTCGTTGTAGTTGAAGTTCTCGGCGATCTCGGCGACCGGCCAGTTGAGGGTGCCGCCCTCCTTCAGCTGGTCGCGGTCGGTGGCCTTGATGTTGTTGGCGCTGGACTTGGGCACCGAGTTCTTCTTGGCCGCGGCGCTGTCGCCGCCGTCGTCGCCGCCGCATGCGGTGAGGACCAGCGCGCCGGCGGTGGCCAGCGCCACCATGGCGATGGACGTACGAGTTCTGTTCAACGGACTCTCTCCTCTAACGGGGTGGGACAACGAGGGGGTCAGACGACAGTGACCGCGGCGGCGTAGTGGCAGGCCGCGTTGTGGTCGCCCGCCAGGGCGGAGGGTGACGGGTCCTCGTCGCGGCAACGGCCGCGCTGGACCTCGTCGAGGGCGGCGAACTTCGGACAGCGGTTGCGGAAGCGGCAGCCGGTGGGCACATCGGTGGGACTGGGCAGATCGCCGGTGAGCAGGACGCGCTTGCGCATCCGTTCCCTGCGGGGGTCGGGCAGCGGGACGGCCGAGAGCAGGGCCTGGGTGTACGGGTGCGAGGGGGCGCCGAAGACCGCCTCCGCGGAGCCGATCTCGACGATCCGGCCCAGGTACATCACGGCGATCCGGTCGGCGATGTGCCGCACGACGGACAGGTCGTGCGCCACGAAGAGATAGCTCAGCCCCATACGGGACTTGAGCTCGTCGAGCAGGTTGAGCACACCGGCCTGGATGGAGACGTCCAGGGCGGAGACCGGTTCGTCCAGGACGACCAGCCTGGGTTCCAGGGCCAGGGCGCGGGCGATGCTGATGCGCTGCCGCTGGCCGCCGGAGAACTCGGCGGGGAAGCGGTCCACATGGTCCGGGTCGAGACCGACCTGGGACAGCAGTTCCGGCACCCGGGCGGCGATGCGGTCCCGGGCCCAGCCGTGGGTCTTCAGCGGCTCGGCGATGATGTCGCCGACCGGCATGCGCGGGTCGAGCGCCGCCATCGGGTCCTGGAAGACCACCTGGAGGTCGCGGCGCAGGGCCTTGCGGTCGGCGCCCTTCAGCCCCCGGATGTCCTTCCCGAAGACCGTGACCGAGCCGGACTGGCCGGAGGGCAGGTCGAGGATCTCCAGCAGGGTGGTGGTCTTGCCGCAGCCGGACTCGCCGACCAGGCCGAGGGTCTCGCCCTCGCGGATGTCGAAGGTGATGCCGTCGACCGCCCGCACCTCGCCGACCCGGCGCTTGATGAAGGCGCCGTACGTCAGCGGGAAGTGCTTGACCAGTCCGCGTACCTCCAGCACGGGGTCGCGCAGGTCGCGAGGCCCGTCCGCGGCGGCGGCCGGGGGCAGCTCCGGCACCGGGTAGACGGTGGCCGGGTCGAGGGAGCCGCCCTCCTCCAGTTCGTGGCTGCGGTGGCAGGCGGTGGGGTGGTTGCCCCCCTCGCGCACCGTCAGCTCCGGCTCGACGCGCCGGCACACGTCGATCGCGACGGGGCAGCGCGCGGCGAAGGGGCAGCCGGGCGGCAGGGCGACCAGCGAGGGCGGGTTGCCGTCGATCGGGGTCAGGGCGTGCCGGCGGCCGTCGTCCAGCCGCGGGATCGAGCCCAGCAGGCCGATGGTGTAAGGCATCCGGGGCGAGTAGTAGACGTCGTCGACGGGCCCGGTCTCCACCGGGCGGCCCGCGTACATCACCTGGACCCGGTCGGCGAAGCCGGCCACCACGCCCAGATCGTGGGTGATCATGACGATCGCGGCGCCGGTGACCTCCTGGGCCTTCTTCAGGACGTCCAGGATCTGCGCCTGGATGGTGACGTCCAGGGCGGTGGTCGGCTCGTCGGCGATGATCACCTCGGGGTCGTTGGCGATCGCCATGGCGATCATCGCGCGCTGGCGCATGCCGCCGGAGAACTCGTGCGGGAAGGCGTCGGCGCGCCGGTGCGGGTCGGGGATCCCGACCAGGTCCAGGAGTTCGACCGCGCGCTTGCGGGCCGCGGCCTTGTCCAGGTCCTGGTGGATGCGCAGGGCCTCGATGATCTGGTTGCCGACGGAGTAGACCGGGGTCAGCGCGGACAGCGGGTCCTGGAAGACCATCGCGATGTCCTTGCCGCGGATCTTCGTCATCTCCCGGTCGTCCAGGCCCAGCAGTTCCCGGCCGTGCAGCTTCACCGAGCCCTTGACGTCCGCGGTCTCCGGCAGCAGGCCGAGGACCGCGAGGGAGGAGACGGACTTCCCGGAGCCCGACTCGCCCACGATGCCGAGGACTTCGCCGCGCCACACCGAGAAGGAGACGCCGCGCACGGCCCCGACCGGCCCGGCCTCGCTCGGGAAGGAGACGTGGAGGTCGGTGACCTCCAGGGCGGGGATCTCGGTCACGACGTGCGTCCTTCCTTGGACGTGCTCTTGGCCTTGCGGGCGGTGCGGGCCTTGGCGCGGTTGGAGTTGGGGTCGAGGGCGTCGCGCAGGCCGTCCCCGACGAAGGCGATCGACAGGCAGATGAGGACCAGGCAGCCGGCCGGGAAGTAGAACAGCCACGGGAAGGAGGGAGCCGCCGGGGTGCCGGTGGCGATCACCGTGCCGAGGGAGACGTCGGGGGCCTGCACGCCGAAGCCGAAGTAGGACAGGCTGGTCTCGCCGATGATCGCCGCGCCGACCTGGATCGTCCCGTCGATGATCAGCATCGAGGCCATCGAGGGCACGATGTGCCGGAAGATGATGACCGGCGCGGGGACGCCCATGTACTTGGCGGCCTTGACGAACTCACGGTCCTTCAGGGTGAGCGTCATGCTGCGCACCACGCGCCCGGTGATCATCCAGCTGAACGCCGCCAGCAGCACCACGAACAGCAGCCAGGTGGTGCCCTGGAACAGCGGTGAGAGCACCGCGATGATCAGGAAGCTCGGCATGACGAGCAGCAGGTCGACCACCCACATCAGGGAGCGGTCCGTCCAGCCGCCGAAGTAACCGGCGCTCGCTCCGATCGCGGCGGCGACGACCGTGCAGATGATGCCGGTCAGGATGCCGATGACCAGGGACTTCTGCATGCCGCGCATGGTCATGGCGAACAGGTCGGACCCGGTCTGGTCGGTGCCGAACCAGTGGCTCGCCGAAGGCGGTTTCTGGAAGGCCATGAAGTCCAGGTCGGTGTAGCTCCACTTGTAGAACAGCGGGGAGCCGTAGGCCATGACGAAGAGCAGGACGATCATGCACAGTCCGAACAGCGCCAGGCGGTTGCGGGCGAAGCGGACGGCGGTGAGCCGGGCCCGTCCGCCGCGGCGGCGCCGGGCCGGCGGGGCGATGAGGGTGGCAGGCTGGACGGAGGGGGTCTGGACAGCCATGAGTGAGGGCTCCTGGGGACGCGGGATCGGGGCTGCGGCGGGGTGCGGCGGTGCTCAGCGCACCCGTACGCGAGGATCGAGCGCCGCGTAGAGCAGATCGGAGAGGATGCCCGCGACCAGGACCACCACGGCGGTGAACATGCCGACCGCGGCGACCGCGTTGACGTCGTTGGTGCTGATCGAGTTGACCAGCCACTCGCCCATGCCGTGCCAGCCGAAGATCTTCTCGGTGAAGGTGGCGCCGGTGAAGAGCAGGACGACGTTGTATACCAGCAGCGGCACCACCGGCAGGACGGCGGTGCGCAGTCCGTGCTTCATCAGCGCCGCCCGCCGCGACAGGCCCTTGGCCCGGGCGGTGCGCAGGAAGTCGCTGCCCAGCACGTCCAGCATGGTGCTGCGCTGGTAGCGGCTGTAGAGCGCGATCTGGATGACGATCAGGGTCAGGCTGGGCAGTATGAGGTGCTGCAGCCGGCTGGCCAGGATCTCGCCGGTGCCGGACAGCCCCGGGTCGTACTCGCCGGTGTACTCGATGACCTTGTGTCCCACCGCTTCGTTGACGTCGATCGCCCAGAGCTTGAAGGTCACGGCGATCACGAAGACCGGCATGGCCAGTACGAAGAACGAGCCGAGCGTGGTGACCCGGTCCGACACCCGGTACTGCCTGATGGCTCCCCAGGCGCCCACCAGGACACCGCCGATGGAGCCCACGATCGTGGCGATCAGCAGCAGCCGGGTGCTCACCCCCACCCGGCGGGCGAACTCGTCGTTGACCTCACCGCCGGTGACGGTCCGTCCGAGGTCGCCGTGCGCCACTCCGCCGGCCCAGTGCGCGAAGCGCACCACGATCGGGGTGTCGGGGTTGAGGTTGTACTCGTTGAGGGTCCGCGTCACCGAGGCGGCGGGTACCGGGGGATTGCGGCCGACGAAGTTGGCCCGCGGGTTCAGGCTCAGCGCCGCGAGGGCGTAGGTGAGGGAGGCCGCGATGAGGACCAGCGCCAGATAGTTGACGAGTCGGCGCAGCAGATAACGGCCCACGAGTCACACACTCTCACTCGGTTCGACATAATGAAGAAAATTCAACGTTACAAGTCGGCCGGCTCTGGCATAGTTGTGTAGCGCCGCCGAAACATTGGTGTGCGCACCCGTCTCCGCAGGTCGTGCGGATGAAGTACGCGGCCCTTGCGGGTTGAGTGGGACTTTCGCAACCGAATTACTCCCACGTCAATGAAGGCCGGTTCGTCGTGATCGGACCTTTATTTTCTTGATCGAAATTTGACCCGACGATCGGGTAATCCCCTATTGCCCGAGGGGGATCGAGGGATAACCCTGCATTGCCCCGGAGTGCCGGTCCGGCCCGGTGAGCCGCAGTGCACAATGTCCCACTTTGAGGTCTGATGGGAGGTCAGGTGTCCTGTGTGGCGTAGAGCTCCCTGAGGAGGCATCCGATGCGACGGAGCACGGCGGGTTGGGCCATTGGTGCGACGGCCCTCGCCCTGGCGGCGACGGCGACGGCCTGCGGGGGCGGCGGAGACGGCGCGGGCGGCGAGCCGGACGGCAAGGGCGTGCTCAGCGCCTCGTGGACGGACCCGCAGAACCCACTGGAGCCCGCCAACACCAACGAGGTGCAGGGCGGCAAGGTGCTCGACATGATCTTCCGCGGCCTGAAGCGCTACAACCCCAAGACCGGGGCCGCCGAGAACGTCATCGCCGACTCGATCTCCACCACGGACTCCCAGACCTTCGAGGTCAGACTCAAGGACGGCTGGACCTTCAGCAACGGCGAGAAGGTGACCTCCGACTCGTTCATCAACGCCTGGAACTACGCGGCACTGGTGACGAACAAGCAGGTCAACGCGCCCTTCTTCAGCTACATCGACGGCTACGAGAAGGTCCACCCGGCCAGTGGCGCCCCGGCGGTCAAGGTGATGTCCGGCCTGGTGCGGAAGGACGCCCTGAACTTCACCGTCAAGCTCAACCAGAAGTTCTCCACCTGGCCCGACACCCTCGGCTACAACGCCTTCATGCCGCTGCCGAAGACCTTCTTCACCGACCGCGCGGCCTGGCTGCGCAAGCCGGTCGGCGACGGCCCCTACCAGGTCGACTCGTACACCAAGGGCCAGGTCATGAAGCTGCGTACGTGGAGCGGCTACAAGGGCTCCGACGCGGCAGTCAACGGCGGTGTGGACCTGAAGGTCTACACCGACAGCAACACCGCCTACACCGATCTGCAGGCCGGCAACCTCGACCTGGTCGACGACGTTCCCGCCCAGCAGTTGAGGAACGTCCGGTCCGACCTCGGCGACCGCTACCTCAACACCCCGGCCGGCATCATCCAGACGCTCGCCTTCCCGCTGTACGACAAGGCCTGGTCCGGCCCGGACTCCGCCAAACTCCGCCAGGGCATCTCGATGGCGATCAACCGCGACCAGATCACCCAGCAGATCTTCCAGAAGACCCGCACGCCCGCCAAGGACTGGACCTCACCGGTGCTCGGCGCGGAGGGCGGCTTCGACGACACCATCTGCGGCGACGTCTGCACCTACGACCCCGCCCAGGCGAAGAAGCTGGTCAAGGAGGCCGGCGGGATCCCCGGCGGCACCATGAAGATCACCTACAACGCCGACAGCGGCTCCCACAAGGACTGGGTCGACGCCGTCTGCAACAGCATCAACAACGCCCTCGGCAACGACAACGCCTGCGTCGGCAACCCGGTCGGCACCTTCGCCGACTTCCGCAACCAGATCGTCAACAAGCAGATGAAGGGGCCCTTCCGGGCCGGCTGGCAGATGGACTACCCGCTGATCCAGAACTTCCTCCAGCCGCTGTACTACACCGACGCCTCGTCCAACGACTCGCACTTCAGCGACCCGCGGTTCGACAAGCTGATCGACCAGGCCAACGCCGAGACCGACCTCGCCAAGGCCGTCGACACCTTCAAGGACGCCGAGCGCATCCTGCCGCAGCAGGTGCCGGCCATCGCCCTGTGGTACCAGAACGGCAGCGCGGGCTGGTCGGAGCGGCTGTCCGACGTGGCCCTCAACCCGTTCAGCGTCCCGGTCTACAACCAGATCAAGGTCAGCTGACGCCCCGTGGGACGCTATGTCGTCCGCCGGCTGCTGCAGATGATCCCCGTGTTCATCGGCACCACCATCCTGATCTTCTTCATGGTGTACGCGCTCGGCGACCCGGTGCAGGCCAAGTGCGGGGACCGCGCGTGCGACCCCGCCACGGCCGCGCAGATCCGCCACGACCTCTATCTGGACCACCCCCTGTGGCAGCAGTACCTGCACTACATGGGGCAGATCTTCCAGGGCGACTTCGGCACGGCCTACAACGGCCAGGCGGTCACCGAGCTGATGGTGAGCGCCTTCCCCGTCACCGTGCGCCTGACGATCATCGCGATCCTCTTCGAGGTCGTCATCGGCATCAGCCTCGGTGTGCTCACCGGGCTGCGCCGCGGCCGTCCCGTCGACACGGCGGCGCTGCTCGCCACGCTGATCGTGATCTCGGTCCCGACGTTCGTCTCCGGCTACGTGCTGCAGTATTTGCTCGGGGTCAAGTGGAAGCTGATCGCGCCCTCGGTCTCCACCGAGGCGCCCTTCGGTGAGCTGATCATCCCCGGCCTGGTCCTGGCGCTGACCTCGCTGGCGTACGTCACCCGGCTCACCCGCACCTCCATCGTGGAGAACGCCCGCGCCGACTACGTGCGCACCGCCACCGCCAAGGGGCTGCCGCGCCGCCGGGTGGTCACCCACCACCTGCTGCGCAACTCCCTCATCCCGGTCGTCACCTTCATCGGCACGGACATCGGGGCCCTGATGGGCGGCGCCATCGTCACCGAGCGCATCTTCAACATCCGCGGCGTCGGCTTCCAGCTCTACCAGGGCATCCTGCGGCTGGACTCGGCCACCGTCGTCGGCTTCGTGACGATCCTGGTCATCGTCTTCCTCGTGGCGAACCTGCTCGTCGACCTCCTGTACGCGGTGCTCGACCCGAGGATCCGCTATGCCTGAGCCGGACGGCGGCGATCCGGAGCGAGCCGGCAGACCCTCCCGCCCCAGCCGAGGAACCACCATGCCCGAACCCCGCAACCACCCCGACGAGGCCATGGAACCGGCCGGCGGCACCGGCGCCTCCATGGGACTCGGGCAGGACGAGGCACGCAGCCTGGAGAAGCCACTCCCCGGGCAGCCGGGCCCGCCCGGCCCGCCAGAACAGCCCGTGGTGGACAAGCCGCGCAGCCTGTGGTCGGACGCGTGGCGGGACCTGCGGCGCAATCCGGTCTTCCTGCTCTCCGCGGTCGTCATCGTCTTCCTCGTCGTCATCGCGATCCGGCCGCAGCTGATCGCCGACGGCAATCCGCTCAGCTGCGACCTCGCCAACTCCCAGAAGGGGTCGTCGCCCGGCCACCCCTTCGGTTTCGACAACCAGGGGTGCGACGTCTACACCCGGGTCGTGTACGGCGCCCGCGCCTCGGTCACCGTGGGCATCTGCGCCACCGTCGGCGCCGCGCTGCTCGGCAGCCTCCTCGGGGGGCTGGCGGGCTACTTCGGCCGGTGGCCGGACGCGGTGCTGTCCCGGGTCAGCGACATCTTCTTCGGCATTCCCATCGTGCTGGGCGGCCTGGTCTTCCTGTCGGTGATCACCAACTCCACGGTCTGGCCGGTGGTCGGCTTCATCGTGCTGCTGGGCTGGCCGCAGATCGGCCGTATCGCGCGCGGCGCGGTCATCACCGCCAAGCACAACGACTACGTGCAGGCGGCCCGGGCGCTGGGCGCCGGCAACGGGCGCATCCTGCTGCGGCACATCGCGCCCAACGCGGTGGCGCCGGTCATCGTCGTCGCGACCATCGCGCTCGGCACGTACATCGCGCTGGAGGCCACCTTGTCCTATCTCGGCGTCGGCCTGAAGCCGCCCACGGTGTCCTGGGGCATCGACATCTCCCAGGCCTCCACCCAGATCCGCAACGCCCCGCACATGCTGCTGTGGCCGGCCGGGGCGCTGAGCGTGACGGTGCTGGCCTTCATCATGCTCGGCGACGCGGTCCGCGACGCTCTCGACCCCAAGCTGCGCTGATGGACGGAGACGTGATGGCCGGCCCCGCGACGGACGAGGCCGCGGGTCGGGACGGGACACCGCTGCTCGACGTCCGCGATCTGCACGTGGAGTTCCGCACCCGCGACGGCGTCGCCAAGGCCGTCAACGGCGTGAGCTACTCCGTGCGGTCCCACCAGACGCTCGCCGTGCTCGGTGAGTCCGGCAGCGGCAAGTCGGTGACCGCGCAGGCGGTGATGGGCATCTTGGACTCGCCGCCCGGCTACGTCACCCGGGGCGAGATCCTCTTCCAGGGCCGGGACCTGCTGACGATGAGCGGTGAGGAGCGCCGCAGGGTCCGCGGCGCCCGGATGGCGATGATCTTCCAGGACGCGCTGTCCTCGCTCAACCCCGTGCTGACCGTCGGCGACCAGCTCGGCGAGATGTTCCGGGTGCACCAGGGCATGTCCCGCAAGGCCGCGCGCGCGAAGGCGGTCGAGCTGATGGACCGGGTCCGCATCCCGGCGGCGAGGGAACGCGTCGGCCAGTACCCGCACCAGTTCTCCGGCGGCATGCGGCAGCGCGTCATGATCGCCATGGCGCTCGCCCTCGAACCCGAGCTGATCATCGCCGACGAGCCGACCACCGCACTCGACGTCACCGTCCAGGCGCAGGTCATGGAACTGCTGGCGGAGCTGCAGCGCGAGTACGGGATGGGTCTGATCCTCATCACCCACGACCTCGGAGTGGTCGCCGACGTCGCCGACCACATCGCCGTCATGTACGCGGGACGCATCGTGGAGACCGCCCCCGTCCACGAGATCTACAAGCGCCCCGCCCACCCGTACACCAAGGGCCTCCTGGAGTCGATCCCGCGCCTGGACCACAAGGGCCAGGAGCTCTACGCCATCAAGGGCCTGCCGCCCAACCTGCTGCGCATCCCGCCCGGTTGCGCCTTCCACCCGCGCTGCCCGATGGCCCGCGAGGTGTGCCGCACGGACGAACCGGAGCTGTACCGGGTGAGCGACACGCGCGGCAGCGCGTGCCACTTCTGGAGGGAGTGCCTCGGTGAGCACGAGCACTGAACCCGTTCTCCAAGTACGCGGGCTGGTCAAGCACTTCCCGCTGACCCAGGGCATCCTGCTCAAGAAGCAGGTCGGCGCCGTCAAGGCCGTCGACGGCGTCGACTTCGACCTCCACAAGGGCGAGACCCTCGGCATCGTGGGGGAGTCCGGCTGCGGCAAGTCCACCGTCGCCCGGCTGCTGGTCAATCTGGAGCAGGTCACCGCGGGCCGCATCCTCTACAAGGGCGAGGACATCACCCGGCTGTCCGGGCGCGCCCTGAAGGCGGTGCGCCGCAACATCCAGATGGTCTTCCAGGACCCCTACACCTCGCTCAACCCGCGCATGACGGTCGGCGACATCATCGGCGAGCCCTACGACATCCACCCCGAGGTCGCCCCCAAGAGCGACCGCCGGCGCAAGGTGCAGGACCTGCTGGACGTCGTCGGCCTCAACCCGGAGTACATCAACCGCTATCCGCACCAGTTCTCCGGCGGCCAGCGGCAGCGCATCGGCATCGCCCGCGGTCTGGCGCTGCGCCCGGAGATCATCGTCGCCGACGAGCCGGTGTCGGCGCTGGACGTCTCCGTCCAGGCCCAGGTCGTCAACCTCATGGAGCGGCTGCAGAACGAGTTCGACCTGTCCTACCTCTTCATCGCGCACGACCTGTCCATCGTCCGGCACATCTCCGACCGCGTCGCGGTGATGTACCTCGGGCGGATCGTGGAGACCGGCGACGACACCCAGATCTACGAGCACCCCACGCACCCCTACACCCAGGCCCTGCTCTCCGCCGTCCCCGTTCCCGACCCCGAGGCCCGCGAGCACCGCGAACGCATCCTGCTCTCCGGCGACGTCCCCTCCCCGGCCGACCCGCCCTCCGGCTGCCGCTTCCGCACCCGCTGCTGGAAGGCCCAGGAACGCTGCGCCCTGGAGGTCCCGGAACTCGCCGTCCCCGCGGTCTTCCGCGGCCTCGACTCCCCGGCGGCGCATGCCAGCGCGTGCCACTTCGCGGAGGAGAAGACGGTGGTGCCCCCCGGCGACTGAGCCGAAGGGGCGCGGCCGGTGTCGAATGGGTGGGGGCACCTCTGGGCGAGCGCCCCGGAGGCGAACCGAGCCTCCAATAACACAGCCCGCGCCCGGTGTTGCTGGGGTGTGGGCGCGGGCCGTGTTTCCGGCGGAGACGTGTGCCGAGCCCGGGTCAAGGGGTCCTGTCGGCGGACGTCTCCTCGATCGCGGCGAGCGCCGGGTCGAGGATGATGTCCTCGCCCCGTGCCGCGACCGTCGGTTCCTCGGGGAAGTGGCACGCACTCAGGTGCCCTTCCCGGTTTCCCTCGATGCGGACCAGCGGCGGTTCCTCGGCCGCGCACTTGTCCTGGGCCTTCCAGCAGCGCGTACGGAAGCGGCAGCCGGACGGCGGGTCTATGGGGCTGGGCACGTCCCCGGCGAGGCGGATCCGCTCCCGCCTGCCGACGCCGTCCGGATCGGCCTCGGGGACGGCGGACAGCAGCGCGTGCGTGTAGGGGTGACGCGGCCGCGCGTAGAGCGTCTCGCGGTCGGCGACCTCGACGATCTTCCCTAGGTACATCACGGCCACCCGCTCGGAGAAGTGCCGCACCACGGCGAGGTCGTGGGCGATGAAGAGAAAGGCGAGGCCGAACTCCCGCTGCAAATCCTGAAGCAGGTTGACCACCTGCGCCTGGATCGACACGTCCAGCGCGGAGACCGGTTCGTCCGCGACGATCAGCTTCGGCCGCAGCGCGAGGGCGCGGGCGATGCCGATGCGCTGCCGCTGGCCGCCGGAGAACTCGTTGGGGTAGCGGTTGTAGTGCTCCGGGTTGAGACCGACGATCTCCAGCAGCTCCTGAGCGCGCTTCTTGCGGCCCTGCGGCGGGTTGACGTCGTTGAGCTTCATCGGGGTCTCGATGATGGTGCCGACGGTGTGCCGCGGGTTCAGCGAGGCGTACGGGTCCTGGAAGATCATCTGGAGGTGCTGGCGCGCCTGGCGCATCCTGCCGACGGGCTTGTGGGTGATGTCCTCGCCGTCGAACCTGATGGTGCCCGCGGTGGGTTCCAGCAGCCGGGTGACCAGGCGGCCCGTGGTCGACTTGCCGCAGCCGGACTCGCCGACCAGGCCCAGTGACTCACCGGCCCCGACCGACAGGTCGATTCCGTCGACGGCGCGCACGGCGCCGATCTGCCGCTGGAAGACGATGCCCTGCCGGATGGGGAAGTGCATCCGCAGACCGCGTACTTCGAGCAGGTTCTCGCCGGCCGGCTGCTTCGCGGCGGGGGCCGCCTGCTGCCCGGGGAAGGGCTGGGTGGTGCTCACGGCATGCTCCTGTTCGTCCGCCGCCGTCACTTCGCGGCACCGGCGATTCCGGCGCCACGGCTCTGCGTCCTGCTCCCTGCGGTGAAATGGCAGGCCGCGATGTGCTTCGGGGTGCCGGGGACCGGCAGCAGTTCGGGCCGCTCCGCCGTGCAGCGCCCGCCGGGCACCTGGTCCTTGAACGCGCAGCGCGGGTGGAAGGCGCAGCCGCCCGGGAGGTTGATCAGGCTCGGCGGGGCGCCCGGGATGGGGTTCAGGCGGTCGCTGACGTCGCCGCTCAGATGCGGCATCGACTGGAGCAGCCCCCAGGTGTAGGGGTGCTCGGGCTGCCGCAGCACATCGCGTACGGTGCCGTACTCGATGCGGCGGCCGCCGTACATGACCAGGATGTCGTCGGCGATCTCGGCGACCACCCCCAGGTCGTGGGTGATGATGATGACCGCGGAGCCGAACTCCTGCTGCAGATCGCGGATCAGATCCAGGATCTGCGCCTGGACGGTGACGTCCAGGGCGGTGGTGGGCTCATCGGCGATCAGCAGCGCGGGGTCGCACACCAGGGACATGGCGATCATCGCGCGCTGCCGCATGCCACCGGAGAACTGGTGCGGGTAGTCCTTGGCCCGGCGCTCCGGTTGCGGGATGCCGACGCGCTTGAGCATCTCCACGGAGCGTTCCCTGGCCTCCTTCCTGGAGGCCCGGTGGTGGACCCGGTAGGCCTCGGCGATCTGGGCACCGACGGTGTAGAAGGGGTGCAGCGCGGAGAGCGGGTCCTGGAAGATCATGGAGACCTTGTCGCCGCGCAGCGCGCGCATCTGCGACTCGGGCAGCGCGACGAGTTCCTCGCCGTCCAGCCAGACCTCGCCGGAGACCTTGGCACGGGAGTTCTTGTGCAGCCCCAGCAGGGCCAGCGAGGTCACCGACTTGCCCGAGCCGGACTCGCCGACGATGCCGAGGGTCTTGCCCCTCTCCAGGGTGAAGGACACCCCGTCCACCGACTTGACGATGCCGTCCTCGGTCGGGAAGTGCACGCGCAGGTCCCGGACCTGGAGGAAGGAGGACGAGGGTGCGAGGTCCGCGGTGTGCGGCGAGGTTTCGAGGGCCACGGGTGCTTCCTTGCTCAGGCGAGGCGGACGCGGGGGTCGATGACGCCGTAGACCATGTCGACCACGACGTTGGCGAGGACGATGAAGGTGGCGGCGAAGAGGGTGGTGCCGAGGATGACCGGCAGATCGGAGTTGGTCACCGAGTCGACCGCCAGCTTGCCGATGCCGTTGATGCCGAAGACCGACTCGGTGATGACCGCGGATCCACCGATCAGTGAGCCGAAGTCCATGCCGAAGATGGTCACGATCGGGGTGATCGCGGCGCGCAGCCCGTGCTTGACGATGACGGTCCGGGCCGGGACGCCCTTGGCCCGGGCGGTGCGGATGTAGTCCTCGCCGAGCACATCCAGCATGGAGGAGCGGGTCAGCCGGGTGTACAGGGCGAGATAGAGGATGACCAGGGTCGCCCAGGGGAGGATGAGTCCCTGGAACCAGGAGGCCGGATCCTGGGTCAGCGGGGTGTAGCCGGGAGCCGGCAGCAGCTGCCACTTGTCGACGAACACCCACATCAGCAGCAGTCCGACGAAGTAGATCTGCAGCGACACACCGAACAGCGCGAAGCCGACCGCCACCTTGTCGGCGGCCTTGCCCTTGCGCACCGCGGCCAGCACGCCGAGGCCGATGCCCAGGACCAGGAAGACGACCGCGGAGCCGAGGCCGAGCGAGAGGTCCGCCGGGAACGCGTCCAGCAAGGTGGTGAGGACGGGGGTGTCGGTCTGGAAGGAGATCCCCAGGCAGGGCGCGGCGCAGTGGACGAGCACGCTCTGGTCGCCGTAATTGCGGCCGGCGAAGAGCCCCTTGAAGAAGTTCCAGTACTGCTCGCTCAGGCCCTGGTCCAGGCCCAGAGAGTGCTTGATCTCCGCGAGACGGGAGGGGGAGCAGGTCTTTCCGCAGGCCAGGAGCGCGGGGTCGGAGGGCAGCGCGAAGAAGATGAAGAAGGTGATCAGGCTGATCACCACGAGGATGACGGCCGCCGCCAGCAGACGTCGGATCAGGTATCGGAACATGTGGTGCTGGGACCCGGCGAGGAGCCGGGTCCGCCTCCCTCTCGCTGTGGACCGGCGCGGTGGTGAGCTGCGCGTGGGTGACGATGGTGGGGGGAGCCTGCCCGGCCGGCGGCGGGTGGCCGCCGGCCGGGCGCGATCACGGGTGGATCACTTCTTGACGTAGACGTGCACCAGGCTCGGCTCGGCCAGGATGGTGTCGGAGATGACGCCGCCGACCTTGGAGCCGGACATCTCGCTGAAGTTCATGTACATCAGCGGCACCACCGAGGCGTCCTTCACGATCTGCTCGTCCAGCGCGCCGTAGCCGGCGTTGCGCTTGGCGATGTCGGTCATCTTCGCGAGCTTGTCGATCTGCGCGTTGACCTTGGGGTCGTTGAGGTAGGAGATGTCCTGGTTGGACAGCGGCAGCTTCTTGATCTGCCGGCCGTCGAAGAGGACGGGGAGCACGGTGGAGGCGTTCGGCCAGTCCGCGATCCAGTCCATCCAGGCCATGTCGTACTGGTTCTTGGTGTTGTCCAGGGTGCTGAAGTAGTTGGCGGCGTCGAGCGGCGTGACGTTCACCTTGATGCCGATCCGGCCCAGCGAGCTCTTGATCGCGTCGGCGAAGTGCTCCTGCGTGGTGGTGTTCTCCACCGCCAGCGACATGGTCGGCGTGGGGTTCCCGGCCTGTGCCATCAGCGCCTTGGCCTTGGCGAGGTCACCGGCCGGGGTGCTGCTGTAGAGGCTGAACTTCTTGTAGCCGCCGATCCCGGGGGTCAGCATCGTGTCGGCGTAGTCGCCGTACGCCGCACCGCCGAAGGCGCCACGCGCCGTGGTCTTGTCGATCGCGTACTCGATCGCCTGGCGGACCCGGAGGTCTTTGACCCGGTTGACGTTGATCGTCAGGTAGTTGATGCCCGGAGCGGCGATCTTGTAGTAACGCGACTTGACCGTCGGGTCGTTCGAGATCTGGGACAGGTCGGAGCCGGCGATCGGCCACTGCTGGAGCGCGGTCTGCGCGGCGCCGCTGTCGGACTTGAGCTGCTGGTCGATGGCCGCCTCGTCCTGGCCGAACTTGACGTCCATCTCGTCGACGTTCTGCTGCCGGATCGGGTCGGAGGGCTGCGACCAGTGCGGGTTCTTGACGAGGACGAGTTCCTTGTTCTTGGTGTACGACTTGATCATGTAGGGACCGTCGGACCACACATGGGTGTCGTAGGTCGCGCCCGTGTCCTTGGACTTGGGCACGGCCGACCACGCGGGCATCGCGGTGGTCTCGTTGAAGTCGGCCACCGGCGTGTTGAGGTGGAACACGATGGTGTACTTGTCCGGCGTGCTGATGGAGCTGAGCTGCTTGCCCTTGTACGGGCCCTTGTAGCCGGCGCCGCCGACCAGCCACTGGCTCGCGTACGGCGGGCCGCCGTTGATGTCGGGCGAGAACGCGCGCTCGACGCCGTACTTGACGTCCTGCGAGGTGACCTCGGTGCCGTCCTGGAACTGGACCCCGTGGCGCAGGTGGAAGGTCCACACCGTGGCCTTCTTGCTGGACTTTCCGGTGTCGGTGGCCAGGTCGCCGACCAGTTTCGGCGTGGAGCCGGTCTCGTCCCAGCCGGTGAGGCTCCGGACGATCTCCTCGTCCATGCTCGAACCCTCGGTCGTGTAGGTGCGCTGGGGGTCGAGGTGGTCGTAGTCCGCCTTGTTGAGAATGGTCAGCGTGCCGCCCTTCACCGGGCCGCTGCTGCTGTTGCCGCTGCCGCCGGAGGAACCGCCGCAGGCGGTGGCCCCCATGGCCAGCGCTATCGCGGTCGCCGTGAAGGCGGCCGTGCGCGTGCTACGCATCATCGAGGAGTGCTCCTTTTGCTTGTCTGCCGGGCCTCGGCAGCTGCCGGGCGGGGCTGAGGGGCCGTGCGGTGCGTCAGCCGCGGTTTGCGCGGGGGTCGAGGGCGTCCCGCACGCCGTCGCCGAGGAGGTTCAGCGCGAGTACGAGGATCAGGAGCAGGACTCCGGGGACGAAGAGGTACGCCGGGTCCTGGAGGAAGAACTGCGAGGCGTCGGTGAGCAGGGAACCCCAGTCGGGGTTGGGCGGGACGACGCCGACGCCCAGGTAGGACAGGGCGGCCTCGGTGGTGATGTTCTGCGGGACCGCGAGGGCGAACGCGATCAGGATCGGCGCCCACAGGTTCGGCAGCAGTTGGCGGAAGAGGATGTGACGCCATCCCGCGCCCATGATCCGCGCGGCGTCGACGAACTCCCGCTCGCGCATGGACAGGACTTGACCGCGTACGAGGCGTGCGGTGTAGGCCCACGCGAACGCCGCGATGTTCAGGACCAGGACCGCGAGCCGGAGGTTCTCGTTGGTACCCCCGTGGCTGTCGGTCTGCAGCGCACTCTGGATCACCGGAGTGAGGGCGATGATGAACAGCAGCTGCGGGAACGCCAGCATCACGTCCATGACCCGGGACAGCAGGGTGTCGATCCAGCCGCCGAAGTAGCCGGCCGCCAGCCCGACCACGACGCCGACCACGGTCGACACCACGGCGGAGACCAGGCCCACGAGGAGCGAGGTGCGCAGGCCGTAGACGATCCGGGCGAACAGGTCGTAGCCGGTGCCCGGTTCGACGCCCAGCAGGTGCGTGAGGCTGATGCCGCCGAAGGAGCCGTACGGGTAGTTGCCGGTGTCCGGGTTGATCGCCTTGTTGTCAGGGGCGATCGGCCCCCAGCCGGTCACGGCGGTGAGCAGCGGGGCGAACAGCGCTATGAGGACGAACAGAACGGTGATGACCAGGGCGATCGTGGTGATCTTGTCCCGCCTGACGCGTTTCCAGGCCATCTGGGACGGGGAGCGGCCGGCGATGGCCTTACGGCCGCGGCGCGGTGGGCCCGCCGTCGGTTCTGCCGGGTCGGCGGTCCGTGGCGGGCCGCTGCCGGTCTCGACCGGCTGGGATCGGGTGCTCATCGTATGGACATCCCGGATTTGAGCTCAGAGTGTCGTGGGGACCGCCCGGCCGATTCGCCGGCGGCCTTTTCCCGTCCCCCGTAGGCCGGGGAAAGACCGACCGGGGCCGGTGGCCCGGTCGCGGCGCTGGTTGAACTCGTCATTCAGATCTGCCCTTGGGTGAAAAGAAGATGTGACGGCGGTTGCCAATGGCTTAAGGGTCTGCGGACTTGGCGCAACGCTAAGCGAGATCGTCAAGGGAGGTCAGGGGTGATAGACGCTTTTTTATACTTGTTTGTAAATGTTGATGGCAGTGCAACGCATCCTTGGGCGCAGCTTGAACTGACATGTGGCTAAACAGCGCATTTCGGACATCCTCACCGTGGTGTGCGGGAGGTTTCGCCCCTTTATGCCAGCCTTACGGCGGGCCGGCGGGGGAGGCGGGTCCCGATGAGGCGCCTCGGAGAATGGAGTTCCGGGGGCGGCCGTGCTCGGCCCGGGTGGGGTGATCCGCTGCCGCACCGGCGAGCATTGGTGAAAGCTGTGAATGCCCGCGGCCGGCCGGTGCCGGCCGGTGTCGGGGCGGAATGCGGCGGCCGGTCCGGACGGGGCGGGCGCCGGGAAATCGCGTACGCAATTGCCCCGGGACGTGATTTCCGTCTATCGGCGTGGCCGCGCGCCGGACGGCAACTCCCGTGCTCCGCAGGCGATTGCGATGAAAGCGGGGGCGGAGTCTTTTACACGCAGGCAACTCCGCCGACGCATCCGCGATATACGGACGCGCCACGCTGAACGGCGTACGGCCGTGCGGGTGCCGTTCGCCGGCCGGGGTGACCTCTCGTCCCCCCGGCCGGCCACCCGCCGGGCCCCGCGTTGAACGCGGAACGGTCGCGCCACGTATCTCCCCGGGAACGCAAGGACACTGCTGCCGGAGGGGCCTGGGAGGTGGCCATGCGGCAGACGTATCGGCTCGGTGGAGTGATCTGTGCTGTCCTGGGAGCGGCCGAGGCCGTCTGGGTGGCGCAGGACGTGACGCAGTTCCGGGCGGAGGGCGCCGTCAGAGTGTGGACCGGGCTCGGAGTACCGGTCGGCGGGGCGCCGCTGATCACCTCCACCGTGGACCTGCTGCTGCTCGCGCTGTACGCGGCCGCCGCGGTGGCCGCCTTCCGGCCCGGCGGCGTGGGGGTCCTCGGGGCCGCGGCCGTCATCACCCTGGCGCTGCGCACCCCCGCGGCCTTGATCCTGGCCCCCGGCTCCGGCGGCGTCCTGCGGGGCCTGCAGGGGCCGTTGCTGCTGACCGCGGGCGGGCAGGTGGCCGGGGCGCTCCTGCTGCTCCTGGTCGTACGCCGCAACGGGGCCGACGCCCCGGCGCCGCCCCGGCCCGCGGCCGGGGTGCTCGCGGGACTGCTGCTGCTGGTCGCCGCGGCCATCACGGGCATCTGGGAGTTCACCCGCACCCACGGCGATCCGGCCGCGACCCCCCTGCCGGCGAGCTTCCTGTTCCGCACGGCCGTCGGCGGATACCTCGTCAACTCCCAACTGGGCGCGCCCTTCGACTGGCAGGTCTGGGCGAGCGCGGGGCTGGCCGCGGCGGCCGGGATGGCCGCCCTGGCGCGGGCGCCCTTCTCCCGGCCGCTGGGCATCTCGGTCGCGTGCCTGCTGGGCTTCATCGCCGTCCCGGTGCTCGTCACCTTCCGGCTCCAGACGCTGTCCGGTGCCGACTTCGCGGCGGGCTTCTCGGCGGCCGCGGCGGTGGTGGTCACCCTGCTGCTGATCCCCCGCCGGCCGGACTGGGACGGGGTCCCGGAAGGCGACCCCTTCGCCGACGCGGAGGTGGTTCCGGCCGCCGACAACCTCAGCATGCCGCTGTTCGACCAGACGGCCGTCCTGCCCGTCGTCGACGCGTACGGCCCCCCGCCCGGCATGCCCCCCGGGGAGGCCCGCGCGGCATACCTGCGCGAGCCCCCGTTCGGCTAGGACGGGCTGCGCGTGCGCGCATCGCTGTCTCGGCCACCCCTGTAAGGCACCCGCGCCTGCCCGGCTGCGTCGCACGGCGGGGACGGCTCTCCGCCGTGCGACGTGCCGCACCGGGGCATCACGTGGTGGTGGCCGGGGGAGCGGCGGGATCTGCCGTCCGGGTTGTGGGGGCCTCCTGGCGGAGCCGGGGGAGACGCTTTCGGGGCACGCCCCGGGGCGCGCTGTCGGCGTCGTTGTCCCGGCTATCGCCGTAAGGCACCCGCGCCTGCCCGGTCGCGTCGCACGGCGGGGACGGCTCTCCGCCGTGCGACGTGCCGCACCGGGGCATCACGTGGCGATGGCCGGGGGAGCAGCCCTCCGGGCGGCGGGTCGCGGCGGCGCTAGGCGAGCCCCAGCGACCGCTTGAGGAAGGCGACCTGGAGCAGCAGCAGGTTCTCGGCGACCTGCTCCTGCGGGGTCATGTGGGTCACCCCGGACAGCGGCAGGACCTCGTGCGGGCGCCCGGCGGCCAGCAGGGCGGAGGACAGCCGCAGGGTGTGGGCGGCGACCACGTTGTCGTCCGCGAGGCCGTGGATGACCATCAGCGGCCGCACCTGCCCGGCCGGCGCCGACAGCCCCGCCTCGGTGACCAGTGAGTTGGCGGCGTACACCTCGGACTGCCGTCCGGGGTCGCCGAGGTAGCGCTCGGTGTAGTGGGTGTCGTACAGCCGCCAGTCGGTGACCGGGGCACCCGCCACGCCCGCGTGGAAGACGTCAGGGCGGCGCAGCACCGCCAGCGCGGCGAGGTAACCGCCGTACGACCAGCCGCGGATGGCGACCCGGCCGAGGTCCAGCGGGTAGCGGGCGGCGAGCGCGTGCAGCGCGTCGACCTGGTCGTCGAGGGTGACGCCGGCGAAGTCGCCGGCGATCGCCTTCTCCCACGCGGGGGAGTGCCCCGGGGTGCCGCGGCCGTCCGCGACGACCACCGCGAAGCCCTGGTCGGCGAGCCACTGCGCCTGCAGGTAGGCGCGCTGGGCGTGCACCACCATCTGGCCGTGCGGGCCGCCGTAGGGGTCCATCAGCACCGGCAGCGGGCCGTCGCCCTCCCGGTGGCCGGACGGCAGCAGGACCGCCGCGGGGATGCCCCGCTCGCCCGCGGTGGTGAGGACGGGGCGGGCGGTCAGTACAGGCGTCTCGGCGTGCGAGGCGATCACGGCGACCTCCTCGCCGTCGCGCAGCACGCGGGCGGTCGCGCCCGGCTCCTCCAGACCGGCGGACGTCACCACCGAGACCGCGCCGGAGCGCACCACCGCGTGGACGCCCGGCGTGCCGGTCAGCCGGACCGGGCCGCCGGGCCCGCCGTCCGCCCGGTACACATGGACCTCGCCGGTCTCCGGGTCCTTGGCGCCGGCCCCCGCCGAGGCGGTCAGCAAGATGCCGTCCCCGTCGCTCCCGAGCACCGAACGCACATGCAACTCCGGTCCGGTGAAGGAACGTTCACCCACGACCAGGCATCGCGCACCGCTCTCGTCGGTGATCCGCACCAGGCGTTCTCCGCTCGCCCAGACCGGTACCCCAGCGAAAAGATCAAGCCAGATTTCGTCCCGCTCCCGGTGCACCTCCCGGGTGCCTCCGGTGGCCGTGTCGACCGCCAGGTACACCTGCTCGCGCTGGTCCCGCGCCTGCACGAGCAGCAGCGGCGGACCCGCCGCCGACCAGTGCACCCGCGCGAGGTACGGGTAGCGCTCCCGGTCCCACTCCACGGGCGTCGCCGTGCCGTCCAGGGTCAGCAGCACCAGCGTGACCTCGGCGTTGGGCGTGCCGGCCGCCGGGTAGGCGACCTCGGCGGGCTCCTGCGCGGGGTTGGCGGGGTCGGCGATCCACCACCGCCGCACCGGCGTGTCGTCCACCCGGGCGGCCAGCAGGGCGGTGCCGTCCGGGGCCCACCAGTAGCCGCGGCCGCGGGACATCTCCTCGGCGGCGATGAATTCCGCCAATCCGTAGGTGACGCCGGGGCCTTCCGGCTCGGCCAGCGCGCGGTCCCCGCCGCCGTCCGCGTCCACCACGCGCAACGCGCCCTCCGCCACATAGGCCACCCGGCGGCCGTCCGGCGACGGGCGGGGATCCGCCACCGGGCCCGGCACCGCGATCTCCCGGGCCGTGCCCGCCCGCAGCTCCGCCGTGAACAGCCGCCCGGACAAGGCGAACGCGGCCAGTTCCACCGCGTCGTCCGTCGCGTACGCCACGATGCCCGCCGATCCCTCGCGGCTGCGTTCGCGCCGCGCCCGCTCCTGCGGCGACAGTTCCTCGTCCGCGCCGGCGAGCAGCGCCGCAGGATCGGCCGCGACCCGCTCGGCCGCGGCGCCGTCGCCGGGCAGGTCCAGCACCCACAGCAGGTGCGAGCGGTCGGTGCCGGTACGGGAGCGCAGGAAGGCGATGCGCGCCCCGTCCGGCGAGACGGAGAAGGCGCGCGGGGCGCCGAGCGAGAACCGCTGCGTGCGGGCGTACTGCCGCGGGAAGGAGAGCGATTGCGTCATGAGGGCGAGTCTCCCACCGGGCCGGTCGCCGGGCCCGGCGCGCGCACCCGCGAGAACCGGCCATGCGCCCCCGCGTGCTCCCGTGCACCGAGCTATGCGGTCCACCACAAAGTTATGATCCATTGCCGAGAGTGGGTAACAACCGGTTGGCAACTGCTGTCGCGACCCTGAGGCCCTGGAGGTGAGCCGCTGTGGCACTCTCGATTTCGGCGGTGCTGCTGCTGCTGATCGTCGTGTTCCTGCTCGTCCGGAAGTCCGGGCTGAAAGCGGGGCATGCGGTGGTCTGCGTACTGCTCGGCTTCTATCTGGCGAGTTCGTCGATCGCCCCGACGATCAGGGACCTGACCAACAACGTCGCGGGCATGATCGGGGACTTCAAGTTCTGAGCCGTAGGCTCTCCCCATGACCGCGACGCCCGCCCGCCGACTGCTCCTCGTCCACGCACACCCCGACGACGAGTCGATCAACAATGGCGCCACCATGGCCAAGTACGCCGCCGAGGGGGCCCACGTGACGCTCGTGACGTGCACCCTGGGCGAGGAGGGCGAGGTGATCCCGCCGGAGCTGGCCCACCTGGCCGCCGACCGGGACGACACCCTCGGCACCCACCGGATCGGCGAACTCGCGGCCGCCATGAAGGAGCTGGGCGTCACCGACCACCGGTTCCTCGGCGGCCCCGGCCGGTACCGCGACTCGGGGATGATGGGCGTCCCGCAGAACGAGCGGCCCGACTGCTTCTGGCAGGCGGACCTCGACCAGGCGGCCTCGTACCTCGTGGAGGTGATCCGCGAGACGCGGCCGCAGGTGCTCGTCACCTACGACCCCGACGGCGGCTACGGCCACCCCGACCACATCCAGGCGCACCGGGTCGCCATGCGCGCCAGCGGGCTGGCCGCCGAACCGTCCTTCCGGCCCGACCTCGGCGCCCCGCACGCCATCGCCAAGGTCTACTGGAACTGCGTGCCGCGGACCGAGGTCGAGGAGGGCTTCGCGCGGCTGCGCGCGGCCGGCAAGGACCACCTGTTCGAGGGCATCGCGACCGCCGACGACGTGCCGGGCGTCGTGGACGACTCCGAGGTCGGCGCGGGCATCGACGCCGAGGGGCGCTACGCCGCGCGCAAGGCGGCGGCGATGCGGGCGCACAGCACGCAGATCGCGGTGGACGGCCCGTTCTTCGCCCTCTCCAACGACCTCGGGCAGCCGCTCTTCGGTGCCGAGTACTACCGCCTGGTCCAGGGCGAGCCCGGGGTCGCGGACGGCCGCGAGGACGATCTGTTCGCGGGGGTGGGGGCATGAGGCGCCTCGCGTATCCCGTGCTCGCCGTGCTGGGTGTCGTCGTCGCGGTCGCCGGGGCGCTGGTCCAGGCGGCCTGGTTCCCCGGCGGGCTGATCCTGGCGCTCGCCGGCTGCGCGGCCCTGTTCTGGGGCGGCGCCAAGCTGACCGGCGGGCGGGTGGGGGCGCTGGTGCCGGCGGCGGTCTGGCTGCTCACCGTGATCTTCCTCAGCTCCGCGCGCCCGGAGGGCGACTTCCTGTTCGCCAATGGACTCAGCCCGTACATCTACCTGTTGGGCGGTGCCATGGCGGGCGTGATGTCGGCCACGCTCGCGCAACCCGGGCCTCCCGGTGGCGGATCACTTGAGGCACGATAGGCGCCACGTTCCGTCCGTTACGATGCGCGCGTTGACCGCTCACGAACTGCGCGTCGTCCGTTTTGGTGGATGACGTCGTATAAATCCCGTTGGTACGGGCGGTCTCCCCCCGGCGGCAGGCGACTCCTCGGCGGTGCCCAGTATGGTGGTGCGCGCCGCCGGGCCGCCCGCGGAAGGCCGTGACGGGTGGCGAAGCGAACCGGGAGAGCCTGCATTGAGTCGTGAAACTGACCGTCCGTCCCCCGGCCACCAGGGCCGGGGCGGAGCCGCGTATCCCTCGGGCACCCCGCCGTACGGGACCCGCCCGTTTCCGTCGCTGCATCCGCAGGAGGGCCCACGGGACGAGGCACCGGCCGACGGGGAGACCCCGGCCGCCCCGGCCGCGGGAGAGCCCAGGACCGAGACCACGCTGACCACACGGGTCCGGATCAACATCCCCGGGTCCCGGCCGATTCCGCCCGTCGTGGTCCGTACGACCGTCGACGGCGCCGCCGAGGGCGAGGCCACCGCCTCCCCGGCCGCCGGCCCCTCGGCGGAGCCGGCGCAGCCGCCCGCGGGATGGACCGCCGGCGGCGACAACGGTGCCCTGGGCGCCGGGCAGCCCGAGCCGTCGCCCGCCCCCGCTCCGGCCGCCGAGCCCGAGGCCCCGGCGCAGGGCGCGAAGCCGACCAGCGACTGGTTCGCCCCGCGCAAGGCCGCCCCGGCCCCGCAGGCGCCGGAGGCGGCACCGCCCGCCCCGGCACCCGCTCCCGGGCCCGCGCAGGACTTCGCCGCCCCGGAGATCACGCAGCCGCTGCAGCTTGGCGACCTGCCGTCGCGGCCCACCGGCCAGGACCGCGGTCCCGGCCGCCCGGGTGGCCCCGGCGCGCCCGGCGGCGCGCCCCGGCCCGGCATTCCGTACCTCACCGACGGCCCCATGGGCCCCGGCGGGCCCGGCGTTCCCGGACCCCGGCCGTTCCCCGGCCAGGCGGGTCCCGGTGGTCCCGGTGGTCCCGGTGGCTTCGGCGACCCGGCCGGTCCGGGCGCGCCCGCTCCCGGCGGCCCCGGCACGCCGTTCCGCGGCTTCCAGCCCCCGGCCGGGCCCACCGCGGGCCCGGTGACCGGCGACATGCGGATCCCCCCGGCGGGCCCGGCCGGCGCCCCGCACGGCGCGCCGTCCCCTTCTCCGTTCCCCACCGCCTTCCCGCCCCCCGGGGAGCGGCTGTCCGGTGACACGGTCGTCAGCGGCATCCCGGCGGTTCCCCCCGGGGGCCCCCAGGTGACCCGCCCGGTCCCCGCCGCCGGCGGCGACGCGTACCACTTCCAGGAGGACGACGAGCCGGCGGCCAAGCCCAAGGGACGCTCCAAGCTGATACTGGCGGGCGTGGCCGTGGTGGTCCTGCTCGGCATCGCCTACACGGCGGGCCTGCTGATGGACCACTCCGACGTCCCGGCCGGCACCACCGTCTACGGCGTCGAGATCGGCGGCAAGTCCAAGGACGAGGCCGCGGCGGCGCTCGACGCGGAGCTCGGCCCCCGCAAGAACACGGCGATCACCGTCACCGTCGGCGACCAGACCAGGAAGCTGAAGCCCTCGGCCGCCGGTCTCGTCCTCGACACCGACGCGACCGTCCGCGACGTGGCGCACCGCGACTACAACCCGGTCACGGTGATCGGCTCGCTCTTCGGCGGCACGCGCGACGTGGACCCCGTCGTGGACACCGACAAGGACAAGCTCCGCGCCCAGTTGGAGAAGCTGTCCGACGGCCTCGGCGGTGCCGGCTCCGAGGGCAAGGTCACGTTCGTGTCCGGCAAGGCCGTCGCCGTCGCCGGCAAGCCGCACCAGGCCATCGACGTCGCCGGCTCGGTGGACAAGGTGACGGCCGCCTACGGCACGCAGATCGCCACCGGCAAGCCCGGCCTGGTCACGCTGGCGGCCACCACCGTCGAGCCCAAGGTCACCCAGGCCGCGCTCGACGAGGCGGTCAAGGGCTTCGGCAAGACCGCGATGTCGGGTTTCGTCTACGTGAAGGCGGGCGGCGGCGCCCCCGTCCCGTTCAGCCCGGAGCGCTCGCTGTCGGAGATCCTGTCGATGGTCCCGGACAAGGACGGCAACCTGACCCCGTACATCGACACCAAGGTGCTCAAGGGCCTGTACGGCGGCGCCTTCGACGGCGTGCTGGTCACCCGCGGAGACGGCAGCAAGACCGCCGTCACCCCGCAGGACGTCGCCTCGGCGATGCTGCCCGCGCTGCGGACGGACGACCCGTCGAAGAAGACGGTCACCGTGGAGGGCACCTCCTGACCGCCTGACTCCTCCGTCACGAACGCCATGGGTGTGGCCCCGGTACCCAGTACCGGGGCCACACCCATGACATCCGTCATGCGCGGAACCGGACGCCCGGCACTGCCGGACGGACCCCCGCACCGGCGAGTCTGCTGTCATGACCGCCATCGCGTTCACGCACGTGACGAAGAGCTTCGGCCCGGTACGGGCCGTCGACGACCTGACCCTGACCCTCCACCCGGGCGAGACCGTCGCCCTCCTCGGCCCCAACGGCGCAGGCAAGTCCACCACCTTGGACCTGCTGCTGGGCCTGCGCACCCCCGACTCCGGCACCGTCGAGATCTTCGGCCGCTCACCGCGCCGGGCGATCTCCGAGGGGCTGGTCGGCGCGATGCTGCAGAGCGGCGGCCTGATGGAGGACGTCACCGTCCGGGAGATCGTGCGGCTCGCCTGCGACCTGCACCCCCGCCCGCGACCCGTTGCCGAGGTGCTCGCCGGCGCCGGCGTGGAGGCGATCGCGGACCGCAAGGTAAACAAGCTCTCCGGCGGCCAGGAGCAGCGTGTGCGCTTCGCTCTGGCGACCGCCGGGGCGAGCGACCTGCTGGTCCTGGACGAGCCCACCACCGGCATGGACGTCTCCGCGCGCCAGGCCTTCTGGGACGCCATGCGCGGCCAGGTGCGGCAGGGCCGCACGGTGCTGTTCGCCACCCACTACCTGGAGGAGGCGGACGCGGTCGCCGACCGCGTCCTGGTCCTCCAGAGCGGCCGGCTGCTGGCCGACGGCACCGCGACGGAGATCAAGGCGCGTGCCGGGGCCCGGCGGATCGTCTTCGACCTGGACGCCGCCTGGGACGAGGCGGCGCTGCTCGCCCTGCCCGGGGTCACGGTGGCCGAGGTGACCGGCCGCACCGTGCGCCTGCGCTCCACGGACGCCGACGCGACCGTGCACGCCGTCTACGCGGCCGGGCTCTACCCCCGCCACCTGGAGGTCGCCGGGCTCGGCCTGGAACAGGCCTTCCTGGCCATCACGGCTGACACGGCCGATACCGCCGACACGGAAGAGCCCAAGGACGAGGAGGTGGCGGCCCGATGAGGACGCTGGTCAAGCTGGAGATCCTGCGCGTACTGCGCAACCGCAAGTTCATGTTCTTCTCGGTGCTCTACCCGGTGCTGCTCTTCCTGATCCTGACGGCGGGTCAGAAGAGCTCCCTGGTGACGTACTACATGGTCGCGATGTGCGCTTTCGGCGCCATGACCGCCGTGCTCATGGGCAACTCCGAGCGCATCGCCCGCGAACGCGACAAGGGCTGGGTCCGGCAGCTGCGGCTGACCGCGCTGCCCGGGCGCGGCTACGTCCTGGCGAAGATCGCCTCGGCGGCCACCGTCAGCCTGCCCTCGATCGTCCTCGTCCTGATCGCGGGCGCGGCCGTCAAGGGCGTGCGGCTGGACGCCTGGCAGTGGGGCGGGGTGCTGCTGACCAGCTGGGCGGGGAGCTTCGTCTTCGCCGCGCTGGGCGTGGCCATCGGCTACGTCGCGAGCGCGGACGTGGCCCGCCCGGTCGCCATGATCGCCTACTTCGGGATGGCGCTGCTCGGCGGCCTGTGGATGCCGTACAGCTCCTTCCCGGGCTGGCTGCGGCACATCGCGGACGTGCTCCCGGCGCGCCCGTACGCCGCGCTCGGCCAGGCCGTCGAGCTCGGCCACGCCCCGCACCTGCGCGATGTGGCGGTGCTCGCCGTCTACCTCGTGCTCTTCGCGGGCACAGCCGCTTGGATGTACCGCAAGGACACCGCGAAGGCCTGACCACCCGAACGGCACCGCAGAGATCCGACAGGAGGGAGAGACGCCGTGGAGGCCGACGACAACACGGCGATCGGCCGGGCGCCGGAGAACCGCCGCCAGGCCTCCGTGAAGCTGATCTGGATCGCGATGTGGATGCTCTACCTGGGCTCCCCGGTCAGCGATCTGGCCGACGGCGGCCACGGCCTGCTCGCCACCGTGCTGGGCTGGGCCGGGCTCGCCGCGTACGTCGTGCTCTACCTCGGCCTGGTCTTCCGGCGGACCAACGCCGAGGAGCAGCCTCCCTGGGTGTACGGGGTGCTGGGGCTGCTCGGCGTGCTCGCCCTGGTGCTGGGGCTGACCCTCGGCAGCGCGTTCCTCGTGCTCTTCGTCTACCTGTCGGTCTGCTGCGGTGCGGTCCTTCCCGGCCGCCAGGCGCGCTGGGCGATCCCCCTGGTCACCGGGGTGCTCGCGCTGTGCGCCTGGCCGCACGGCGTGGACGGCATCACGCTGGTCTCGCTGCTGGTGCCGTGCATGCTCGGCGGCTTCGCGATGACGGGCGTGCGGCAACTGGTGCGCACCACCCGTGAGTTGCGCGAGGCCCGCGAGACCATCGCGCAGCTGGCCGCCACCGAGGAACGGCTGCGGCTCGCCCGCGACCTGCACGACCTGCTGGGGCACTCGCTGTCCCTGATCACCCTCAAGAGCGAACTCGCCGGGCGGATGCTGCCCGGCCGGCCCGGGGACGCCGCCGCGCAGGTCGCCGACATCGAGCAGGTCAGCCGCCAGGCGCTCGTCGACGTCCGCGAAGCCGTCAGCGGCTACCGGCGGGCCAATCTCGCCGACGAGCTGATAGCGGCCCGCGGCGCCCTGCGCACCGCCGGCATCCGCGCCGACCTGCCCGCCGAGGTGACCGCCGCGCTGACGCCCGAGGCGGAGGGCGCGCTGGCCTGGGCGCTGCGCGAGGCGGTCACCAACGTCGTACGGCACAGCGGCGCCCGGCGGTGCGCCGTCACGGTCGGCGAGGGCGGCGGAACGGTGTGCCTGACCGTCTCCGACAACGGGCGCGGTCCCACGGGCACCGGGCGCGGCAACGGCCTCACCGGGCTGGAGGAGCGGCTCCTGCTGGCCGGCGGCCGTCTGGAGACGGAGGGCGGACGCGGGTTCACCCTCCGTGCGTTCGTCCCGGCGGGCTACGCTGCCGCCCATGATCCGGGTGCTGCTGGCGGAGGACCAGTCGATGGTGCGCGAGGCACTGGCCGCGCTGCTGGGGCTGGAGGATGACATCGAGGTCGTCGCCCAGGTCTCCCGCGGCGAGGACGCCGTCGCCGCGGCGCGCGCCGCGGAGGCGGACGTCGCGCTCCTCGACATCGAGATGCCCGGCACCATGACCGGCCTCGACGCGGCGGCCGCGCTGCGGGCCGAACTGCCGCACGTGCGCGTCGTCATCGTCACGACCTTCGGCCGCCCCGGCTACCTGCGGCGCGCCATGGCGGCCGGGGCCGACGCGTTCCTGGTCAAGGACGCCCCCGCCGCGCGGCTCGCGGACGCGGTGCGCGCGGTCCTGCGCGGGGAGAAGGTCATCGACCCCGCGCTCGCGGCGGCCGCGCTCAGCGAGGGGGCCGACCCCCTCACCCCGCGCGAGCGCGACGTTCTGCGTGCCGCGGCGGATGGCTCGCTCAACGTGGAGATCGCGCGCCGTCTGCATCTCTCCGAGGGGACGGTGCGCAACTATCTCTCCACGGTGATCCAGAAGACGGGGGCGCGGAATCGTGCGGAGGCGGTTCGTATCGCGCGTGACCGCGGCTGGCTGTAGGCCTGGTTTTTTCCCCGCCCGCCCTCCCTCCCCCAACCTTCGGCCGGGGGTGCCCCCAGCCCTGTGAAGTCAGTGACCCCGGCGCGCGTTGCGGGGTGGGCCGGGTTCGGGGCCTCCGGGGCCGGCCATTCTGGACAGCACATTTTGGTGCCTCGGGCACTCTCCGTTGGTCGCCCCGGGTTGTGCACCCAAATATGCTCCACAGTCCAGAACACCCACCCCTACGACCCCGCCCCCTCTGTCTCGTCATGCGCCTGATCCCCAGTGGGGGGTGTAGGGCGGCCATGGCACAGGCCCAGGGTTGGTGCGGCGGCACATCGGCCGCCCAGCCGTCACCGCCCACACACACCGCAGCGGCCGCCACGTCGCGCCCACAGCGGGTCCCCCGGCCGAAGGTTGGGGGAGGGAGGGCGGGCGGGGGAAAAACCTACCCGGACCGCAAGCGGAGCGTCAGTTGAGCAAGGCCCGCGCGGCCCGCGCCTGACGCCGCAGAACCCCCGCCACCGCGGGCTCCGCCGCGTCGAGGACCTCCGCACAGGCCTCCATCTCGGCCGCGCCACGCGCGAAGTCCCCCGCCCGCACCAGCAGTTGCGCGTGCTCCTGCCGCAGCCGCGCCGGATGGTGCGGCAGGAGCAGCGAGAGCTCGACCGCCCACAGCTGCACCGCGAGGTGCTCGGGGCGGGCGTCGGCCCAGGCGCGGATGTTGTTCAGGACGCGCAGCACGATGTCGAGGGGGTCGGCCGGGCTGAGCATCGCCGGGGACAGGCTCGCGCCGGTGGCGCCGGCGACGAGCAGGCGGGCGTCCTCCTCGCCGAGGGGGCGCCCGCCGTCGAAGGGGTCGGCGAGCACGAAGGCCCCGGCCGGGTCGCCGAAGCCGACCACGAAGTGGCCGGGCAGGGCGACGCCGTAGACCGGGGCACCGGCCCGGCGGGCGACCTCGATCCACACCACCGACAGCAGGATGGGCAGCCCACGCCGCCGCCGCAGCACCTCGTGCAGGAGCGAGGACTCCAGCCGCTGGTAGTCCGCGGGCGTCCCGCCGAAGCCGAGCCGGCCGCCGAGCAGGGCGGCCGTGGCGGCGGCCCAGTCGGCGGGGCGGGTCAGCCCGTACGGCAGGAGCCCGGCCAGCCGGTCGAGTTCGATCTGCGCGGCGTCCGTCCCGGCCTCGCCGAGGTCCGGGTCGGCCTCCTCGCCGATCAGCAGGCACAGGGTCGCCAGGTCGGGACGCGGGTCGCGGGCGGCCTCGGCGAAGCGCCGCCTGACGGAGTCGTCCATGCCGCCGCTCCTAACCGTCCGCCGGGCGCGGCCCGCGCCGGTAGTGGTACGCGTGGTGCGTGCCGAAGCCCAGCCGGTCCCAGAGCGCGCGGGCGCCCTCGTTGTCGGTCTCGACCTGGACGTACGCCCCGGAGGCGCCCTCGTCCAGGGCCTTGCGGGCGAGGGCCGCGGTGACCGCCGTGGCGAGCCCGCTCCGCCGCAGGCCGGGGTCGGTCTCGACGGCGGCGAAGGACGCCCAGCGTCCGTCGACCGCGCACCGCCCGATCGCCGCGGGCGGGCCGCTCGCGGCACCGGGGACGCTCGCCAGCCACACGGAGGGGCCGCCGGTGAGCACGGCGAGCGCCGCGTCGCCGAGGCCGCCGGTGCGGTGGTAGCGGGCGAGCCAGCCGGCGTCCGCCTCGCGCGACAGCCGCACCCGTTCGGCGCCCGGCAGGTCCGCGAGCGGTGCCAGTGGGGCGGTGCGCAGCAGGGCGTGGCCCTCGGCGGTCCAGCCCAGGGCGTCGAGCGACCGCGCGAGGGTCTCGTCGCCCTCGTCGCCGCCCGTGGTGACCTGGACGTATGCGGGCAGCCCGCGTTCGCCGTACCAGCGGGCCACCGCCTCGGCCGCGGCCTGAAGGGGCATGCCCGGCTCGCCGAGCGGCAGCGCGGAGTTGGCCCGCCGGGTGAAGCCACCGGCCGCCCGGAGCGTCCAGGCGCCGAGCCGCCCGGTCTCGGGCGCGGGCCAGCAGCGCGCGGCGCTCTCCTGGAGTTCACGGACCGTCGCACGGGGGGCGCGTGGGCCGCGCCGGGCCGGCGTGTCGGGCACGACCTTGGCCGCCACCAGCAGGGTTTCGGCGATGCGGACGGGCTGTCCGTCCCGCCGTGTGACGACCAGCGTTCCTTCGTCCCACGATGTGAGAACCCCTACGGCGTCGGTGAACACGGGGCGTCCGCCGACGATCTCCGCGATCCTGCGCACCGATACGCGTTTGCCCACGTCAGAGGGGGTTATGCGCACATCTGCCCGAGCTCCGGCGGTGAAATCCATGCTCATGACCGCCCCTCCTGTTCGTCTGCCGCCCAAGAACGGAGATACTAGGTGCGGGCATCGACGACGCCGCGCTCCCGCGCGAGACAGCCCTATCGAGGAGGAACGACAGCGTGACCTACGTCATCGCGCAGCCTTGTGTCGACGTCAAGGACAAGGCGTGCATCGAGGAGTGCCCGGTCGACTGCATCTACGAGGGCCAGCGGTCCTTGTACATCCACCCGGACGAATGCGTCGACTGCGGAGCCTGTGAGCCGGTCTGCCCGGTGGAGGCCATCTTCTACGAGGATGACACCCCGGAGGAGTGGAAGGACTACTACAAGGCGAACGTCGAGTTCTTCGACGAGCTCGGCTCGCCCGGTGGTGCCTCCAAGCTCGGGCTGATCGAGCGCGACCACCCCTTCATCGCCGCCCTGCCGCCGCAGGGCGAGTGACCCCGACAGTTACGGGCGGGGGCCCCCCCCCGCCCCCCCCCGCGGGGCCCCCCGCTGTAAAGACACAAGGGGCGGGGGGACGTTTTGG